>JAKIUS010000353.1 GCA_021647445.1 Geopsychrobacter sp.
CATGACCTTAGCACTCCTTTTATTGATCTGCATGATGTGGGTTCCGGTCGGCCTGTTTTTTCTGGGCCACGGTGAAGCCAAGAGTACCGGCTTTGTGACCGGCGTTGTCGGCATCCTCGTTGTCATCGGCGCAATTCTTCAGGCCGCGATCTTCGCCGACCCCTTTACCGCCGGCCTGCTTTTCGTGTTCGGCGTTCTTTATCTGCAAACAGCCCACGCCCTCTGGACGGGCCTGGAAGATATGCGTACCGTCGGCAACGGGGCCATAGTGGTTGCTGCTGTCTGCGCCATGTACGCCTACCTCTACTTCACCGGCGGCGGCGTGAAAGCTGATGGCGAGACCATCATCGGCATCGTGCCCTATCTTGGATTCATGAATGTGACCTTCGTCGTTATCTGCCTGACTGTTACCGGCGTAACCTACGGCAAGCTGAGCGCAAAGCTGGCGGCGTATATGTTTCTGGTCCTGAGCTTCACCTGCCTTTTTGTTCCTGCTATCGGGCTCATGGGCTTTGGGGCGCTGCCATTCTAGTTGCTATTGCATGTTCGGTTGGAAATAAAATTTATTGCCTGTTGTCGGCGGCAAAATGCGCGCCGACAACCTTATTTAAAAGAAGGGTTTAAGTAGATGAAACCTGCACAACTCCTAAGAATCTTCCTGCCTTGTTTTATGGTTCTGGCGATCAGTCTCCCTGCTTCTGCCGCCATAACCCTCTACGACAAAGAGGACACGACATTCAGGACTGACGGTTTTTTCAACACATTCTATGCGCGCAGTGACAGCGACAACGAAATTTCCTCAATCAAGAGTGGGTTCAATCAGACACAATCTCGCATCAAGATGGGTTTTTTGCCCAATTATATCGGCTTTAATTTCAGCAAGCAGGCCGGGGACCTGAAGCTGGGCGGGCGCTCGTCGTTCTGGGTCACCATCAACGATAGCGATACCTCCCCCGTTTCAACAGGCATCGATGTGCGGCAATTTTATGGTACCGTGGATGGCGACTGGGGGCAGGTGCTGTTCGGTAAGGATTTTGGCTTGTTCAACCGGACCAATATCTTTCTCGACGAGATCCTGACCGGTTTCGGCAAGAACGGGGGCATCGATACCGACGGGGTCTCCTTCGGCAATATAGGCTCCGGTTACACCTACCCCCTGCCCTCGGCACAGATCACCTACCGCTCTCCGACCATCAACGGTTTCAAGCTGGCGGTCGGCCTGATCGATCCTGCACGAACCAATGCCGCCGCAGACAGTGAAGAAACCATTCCACGCATCGAGGGGGAATTGACCTTCAACAGAACTTTTGACAAGGTTGCAATCACCGCCTGGACAGGCTTTCTTACCCAGACATCTGAGAGCAACATCTCAGGCAACGTGGAATCTCAAGGGATCTCCTATGGTCTCCAGGCCAAATTTGCCGGTTTCAGTCTGACCGGATCAGGTTTCACTGGCGAGGGATTGAACACCTCCCTCGGCGCCTTTGGCACAGTGCTGAACAATATCGACAGCGATGGCTACCTTGTTCAGGGATCCTACACCTACGACAAGTTCCGCTTTGTCGCTTCCTACGGCATAACCGAGCTTGACTCTAGTGTAAAAAAGGAGGACGAGACCATCATCGGTGCCGTCTTCTACTCCGTCAACGATTACCTTAAACTGGTAGCTGAATATAGCGTTGAAACATATTCCGAAGGAAACCTCGAAGACGTAACCGACACCATTGCACTCGGCGCATCACTCAGCTTTTAATCGCAACAGTCTGCGGTCAAGCAAACAATGAGTTCTGCACTCAAGCTGTCAGGAGATTTATCTCCTGACAGCTTGTGGGTTTGCCCCCCTATAGTTCAACCGCCCCTGGCGCGGGAAATCTGCTAGAAGCCAGTTCATGGATAGTCCGACCAGCTGCTAGATGCTATTGTGCTTATTGTGCCGTTGCACAAGCTGCTGCAGGGAGTATTAAGGATGATTTGGCAAAACAACATAGATTCAGATCAGGTAATTCCGGTCCTCAGGGATTATCCGACCAAGCTGTTTGTCGAGGTTACGACCCGTTGTAACCTGGGCTGTGCCATGTGCGTCAAGCAGAGCGGCGACTGCGGTATCAGTGAGGGGATGATCTCGCTTGAGACCTTCAAAGGGGTGGAGCCGGGATTGCCATTTGCGGAAGCCTTGATCCTGAATGGGGTCGGTGAGCCGTTGCTGCATCCGGAACTCGAGACCTTTATTGTGCGTGCAAAGGCGTTGATGTCTAAACAGAGCTGGATCGGTTTTCAATCCAACGGACTCTTGCTTGATGAACAGCGGGCGTTCTCTCTGCTTGAGGCGGGCCTCGATCGGATCTGTATCTCGGTTGATACCCTGACACCAGAAACATTGCAGCGGATGCGCGAAGGGGTGGAGATATCCGACTTAAGCCGTGCCTTTGACGCCCTGGGAAAAGCCAGGCTCCGTCTCAATCGGACTGACTTTCAGGTTGGTGTCGAAATCGTGGTGATGCGCGGTAATCTTGATGAGCTTCCGGCGACCCTGCAGTGGGCCGCCAGTCATGGGGCAACCTTTGCTCTGGTAACCCATGTGTTGCCTTATGATGATACGCATATTGATGACGCGGTCTACGAGTCCTGTTCGGGGCAGGCGATCGACCTGTTGCAAAAGTGGCGAGAAAAGGCGACTGAAGCTGGGGTTGATATCGACCACTATCCTCGTATCCTCTGGAACTATTCCAAGGACGCTATTGCACAACGCATCATCGATTTTGTTGAGAGATTGAAGGCGGATGCCGAAGAGCAGGGGGTTTTTCTTGACCTGAAGAAACTGTTTCAGGTTGATGTCCGGCGTTTGGAGCAGGTCGAGAAGGTTTTTGCCCGCGCCGCGCAGGTTGCGGTTGAAGAGGGTCTGGAGCTGACCTTGCCGCAACTGGTGCTCAAGGAGACGCGGCGCTGTGAATTTGTCGAGGATGGCAGCGCCTTTGTCTCATGGCAGGGTGATGTCCATCCCTGTTACTTTCTCTGGCATGGCTATAACTGCTACGCCAGCGGCTGGCAACAGCTGGTCAAACCGAAGATCTTTGGCAACTTAGCGCAACAACCGATTCTCGATATTTGGAATTCTGCCGGGTTCAAAACATTCCGCGAAAACGTCAGCCGTTACGATTATCCCTACTGCGCTGGTTGCGGCCTGGCCCCTTGTGATTATATCCAAACCGATGAGTTCGAGCAGGATTGCCATATCAACCAGGAACCCTGCGGTAG
>JAKIUS010000354.1 GCA_021647445.1 Geopsychrobacter sp.
TTTAACGGGCTACCTACAGGGATGGATGGGGCCCAGGGGGATGAAGCTGCACAGCAGCGAGGCGATTTTATGGGCAAAAAGTATCTGCGCATGCAGAAAAATGTCGAAGAAGAAGTTGCAACCTACACCGATCTGCTGTTGCTGGCTCTCGAAACCTGCGAAACCCTGACCCGTCAGGATCTCAGCGGGATTCTCGATGACGGGCGCTATATTGATGAGATGCGTGATCTTTTGCGTAGCGACGAAGCGCGACGTTATCTGGCCCGTCAGCCGCAACTGGCCAGTCGCTGGCCTGAACTGAGCGAGCGGATTGTCGATCAGATGGCCCTCTGGCAGGTTCCGGCGGTTAAGCCGAACGCGCCGATTATCGATGCACAGGTTATCGGAGCATTGAAATGAAAGGCATGTTGACCAAAACCGATGGCAGTTTGCGCATCGGGCTGATCTCGTTGGTGATATTTGGCCTGCTGCTGATTATCCCCGGCATTGTCATGCAGCTTGGCAGCAGCGCCGAGCAGGTCATGGTCAAGGTGAAGCACAAGTTTGTCGCCGCGCCTAAAAAGGTGTCTGCAAAACCGGCAGTGGAACCAGTGCGCAGAATTCCGATCAAAAAAGAGCAACAGATCGCCAAAACCGCCAGCACAGCTGATGCGACAGTTAAAAAAACTGCGTTGCAACCGAACCCAACAGTGACGCAGAAAAGCCCGCAACAGATGACGGCTGTTGCGGTCGCAAAGGTGCCCAGAGAGACGCCGAAAAAAATATCTGTTCAGAAAAAGATCCAGTCACCGCAAACCAAGGTTCAAGCTCAGAAGAAGTCGGAAAAGATTGTCGAAGTCACTCTAAGTGAAGCACCGCCAGTGGTGGTTAAACCGGTTGCACCGCAGGCTCCGGCCATAAAATTAACCTCACTGGCAAGTTTGTCAGGTGTTACCGGTGAAACAACCCCATCGGTCAGGGTCGATAAAAAAGAGTACCGCCGACTGTTTAAAGCCTGGCAATCCGCAGGCGGAGAAAAGGTTGAAGGAGAAAAGCCTGCCTTACGGGTTGAAAATCTGCGCCAAACCTTCGATAGCTTCAATATGAAGCCGGTCGCACTCAAGGGCACCAACGCCTTTGATCTGCAAGACGGAACACGTCTGCCGGAGGGATTGCTAAAAAATTACGCCGCCACCGTCTTTGAAGTTAAAAACCCCTGGCAGGATTGGGGGGCGGGGTTAAAAAAACTTGGATTGAAGCAGGGCTCCAGCATTGAGGTGCGTTACTACATGTACGATTTCATCCACAATGCCATCTATGCCCGCAGCCAACAAGCGATTGTCTGGGCCAAAGCGCAGGGCCTGCTTGCTGCTGATGCACAGGGGGTTGAAGTGCGCGGTCGGGCGTATCAGATCAAACAGCAAGGCGGTGGGCGTTTCGGAGTGTTTGTGCCACAGCAGATTTTAACCGTCAGTGGTAAACAGATCAAGGTTGCACCCAGTGCCTTTGCCGGGCAACCCGATATCGAACAGTTGCAGCAATCCGGGTTGTTGTAGGAGCGGTCTCCCGACCGCGCTCGCGACAGGAATGTCGCTCCTACAATGGCAAGATCGTGGGTTGTTGTAGGAGCGGTCTCCCGACCGCGCTCGCGACAGGAATGTCGCTCCTACAATGGCAAGATCGAGGGTTGTTGTAGGAGCGGTCTCCCGACCGCGATGGATATCTAAGGAGGAAATCCATGGAAACACTTAGCTGGTTATTTAAAAACTTCGGCTTCTTTTTCGCCGCCGTCTTTCTGCTTTATATCTTTCTGGCCATCCGCAGTCTGGTGCAGCTTTACGACAACTTGCGACATGTCACCGCAACCGCTGTTGGCGATCAGGCCCTCGGGTTTCTTAACCCATTGTTTCAGCGTCTTCGCCAGGCCCACCAGCGCAGTACGCTTAGTCTCGATCCGGTTATCGACGCCATCTGGGCCGATTTCGACAGCCGTATCTCCAGTTGCCAGACCACTCTCAACGGTTATGTCAGTTCTCTGGTGTTAGTCGGTTTTGCCGGGACTATCGTCGGCTCCATCGGGGCTTTTCGTGAAATGTTCAAGGGCCTGGCCGATGGCCGTGCCGCAACCGAAGCCTTTTTGGCTTCGTGGAACAACGGACTCTCCACCGCCCTTTACACCTCGCTCGGTTCCGCCAGCATCGGTGCGGTGATTATTACCCTCATCTGTTCACGCTGGATGCAGCAGCGGATCAAGCGCCTGGAATCGCAAGTCGCGCTGACCATTGCCGACATTCTGGAGGAGGAGAGCCATGAGTCGCAGGCGGCGTAATTCCTCATTTTCAGCCGGGCAGGGCCAGGACCCCGGTAAAGACCTGTTCGCCTATCTGTTTCTGTTGATGATGGTCTTTGTTTTTGTGCTGCTCATGACCTTGCATCAGGTGCAGGCCGAAGCGGACATGACAGAGGCACCCAAAACAGCCCAACCGCAGGGGAGTTCGACCCTCAAAAATCTAAAGCAAAATCAGTTTGGAACCCTGGTCAAAGAGGATGGCCAACTTGTGCTGCGTTTCGGAGATGAAAGCTTCAATCCGCAGCAGGATCTCGAACGGCTGCTCGCCTCCTCATATCTGATGACCGATCAGGATGAAAGCGGACAGCCACGTAAAACCCTTTACCTGGATGCAAAACAGCAGCAGTCGGTTTTGCTGAGTGAATATCTCAGCTCGTTTCAAGCTCTTAATCGTGCGGGGATCAATGTTGCCTTTGCCGAAAGAATGGGGGAGTGATGGCTCGGGGTTCATGGTTTATGGTTCTTGGTTTGTTGTTGGGGGGGGTGGGGGTTGCTGCGGCGGCTGATCCCTGGGGAGACTTGCGCGATCAATTTAAAATTGAAAAAAAGCTGCCCGTGATTGTTGCACCTTCCACTACTCCTGCGCCAAAAGTAAAAACGGCCCCGGTCGCAAAAGTCGATCCCTGGGCGCAGTTGCAGGCGATTTTTGTCCCCTTTACCCCAGAGGAAGAAGAGATCGCCCAGACCGATCCGCTGGTGCGTAAAAAAGTCGCCGCCAAACTGAATCGGTCGTTGGCCCCCTATGCTGAATTGATCAGCGAAGCCTCCGCGCGGTTCGATGTGCCGATTCCGGTCATTGCCGCCGTCATCATGGTGGAATCGGGCGGCAACCCCCGCGCCTCTGCTAACTCCAGCAGTGCCAAAGGTTTGATGCAGACGATAAACGCAACCTTTGCCGAAGCGCGACAAGCATTA
>JAKIUS010000355.1 GCA_021647445.1 Geopsychrobacter sp.
AACATCCCCTTAAATACGAGTATGTCACCCTCGCGACGACTACTGATCTTGAAATCGTCGCCAAGTTGAGTGGTGCTGGTTACGATGATCTTAAGGCTCTAAATCCTGAGATCAAGCGCTGGTGTACTCCTCCGGGGGTTAAAAATTATCGTCTGAGGGTGCCGAGAGGACGTGGTTCGATCTTCAATGCGGCCTACGTAGATCTGCCATCTAAAGAGCGTGCGCGCTATCATCGGCATAAGATTGCTTCCGGCGACACCCTGCGGTCACTGGCCAGAAAATATCATATTCGGGTTGATGATATTGTCAGTCTGAATGGGATCAAGGACCCACGGGCCTTGCGCATCGGCACCAACCTGATTCTGCCACTGCGCGAAGGTTTCAGCCGATTGCCGATCGACGAAATGGCCGATGATTATCAGCGTAGTCGGCGCAAACTTTATACGGTGCGTTCCGGGGATAGTCTGTGGAAGATTTCGCGACGTTTCGGGGTTAAGCAGAAGCAGTTGCGGGTCTGGAACAAGCTCGGTTGGAGCAATATTCTGCGACCCGGACAGGTGCTGGCCGTTTCGCATCAGGGCAAAAAATATTCACGGCACCGCAAGAGTGTGCGCTATACCGGCCCACTTAAGAAAATGGTCTACCGGGTCAGGCGTGGTGATACCCTGTGGGGAATTGGTCGACAGTTCGACGTCGCCACCAATCAGATCCGGCTGTGGAATGATCTGAATCAGAAGCATGTTATACGTCCGGGGCAGAAACTGACCCTTCACGTTCCAGCCACCCGCCGCAGTTGATGGCCAGACCCACCATCGACAGGGCCCTGGCTCTTTCCCGCCTGCCGTTGGATCTTGAACTTGGCGCTTATCGGCGTCTCTATTTTGGTGCCGAATTTTGTAGCTGGGCGCTCCCTTCCTGCGCTGAAATACTTAAGGCGCGAAAACTGGCACATGCTGCCGGGCTGGCCTTTACCCTGATGACACCGGTATTGCGTCAAGAGACGCTGGCCGAATTGGTGACACTTTTTAAACTGCTGATGCTTGATTGGCGGGCCGAAGATGAATTGCTGATCTCTGATTTCGGCGCTCTCGAACCCGCTCGAAGCTATCTTCCGCAAGCCCGTCTCGTGCTGGGTCCTGCACTCTCCGGTCAAAAACGTGGTCCGCGAATCGAAGCTTTTTCGTTGTCTGAAGATGCGATTTCCTATTTCAGGCAGGGGAGTTGGTATAGCCGTGAAGCCGTTGAGCTTTTGACTGAATATGGGATTACCCGGATCGAACTCGATAATCTGTTGCAGGGGATAGCTCCATTGCCGTCGGGACTGGTGGGGTCATTGCACCTTCCCTGGGTGATGGTGACAAGCAGTCGGAATTGCCCCTATCATCAGGATATGAGCGGTCAGCGTTGCAGTGGAGGCTGTGGTCAGGCGTTTCAGTTGACGACCCCGCAGACCCCGCATGTGCTGCGGCAGGCCGGCAACAGTCAGTTTTTCGAAAATCACAAACTACCAGCAAATTTGGCAGGACTAGGCATCGATCGCCTTGTTGAATACCCGCAATTGCCGCGTTAACTAATCCGCTGGGGATTGCATGGATTATTTTGACTTTTATGCGCTGGATTGTTAAGGTTTCGCACCTTGAAAAGCCCTCTGGGCTGTTTTTTTTTGGATTAGACCAACAAAGGATCCTTCTCATATGTATAACCTGCTGATTTCACTGTTTAGTTCCACTGCGGTCACCCTGGCGATGATTAAATTTTCAGGTCAAAGTCCCTGGGTTTCCGGGCTTGCCGGACTGGTAGTTTTTACCGTTGCCTATGTGCTGATCATGCGTGTTGTCATGAAGAGGTTTGGCGCACTGATGGAAGAAGCACAGCACGATGTCCAGGCCAATCGCGCCGATCGTGCCGTGCAGGTGATGAAGAGCGCCTTCAAATATTCCCCCTGGCAACTCTTTGTTAAACAACAGGTCAATGCTCAGATCGGTAGTGTGCTCTATTTGAAACGTGACTTTAGTGCGGCTCTCCCCTATCTGGAACAGGCTTTTGTGCGTCACTGGGTGGCTATGTGCATGCTCGGTATCAGCTACATGAAGAAGAATAAGCACAAGAAGATGGCCGAGGCCTTTGAAAAGGCGACCTCGGGTGCCAAGAAGGAACCTCTGTCCTGGGCGATCTATGCTCATTGTCTGGAGAAAACCGGTGAGCATGCAAAAGCGGTCGATATTCTCGAAAAAGGGCTCACGAAGAATGCCGGTGATGAAAGTCTCAGTGAAAACCTGGAACTGCTTCAGGCGGGCAAGAAGATGAAGATGAAGTCTTTCGGGGATATGTGGTATCAGTTCCACCTTGAAAAGCCGGGTGCCATCATCAAGAAGCAGACCAAGGCGATGACCGGTCGGCGCAAGATGGTGCGGCGCTAAAGTCATGCGACTATGAGCAAGAAAAAACGTTCTCCCAGAAAATCGGAGAAGAGTCCAGATAAGAGCTGTGTCAACAACCCCTTCACAACCTTGAAGGGGTTTGCTGTTTCTGAGCAGCAGGAGGAGCCGATTCCGACACCCGCATCTCCGCCGGTACAAAAGGAGCGCTCCTTTGATGATGAGATGAACTTTCTCGGTGTCGATCGACTTGCGGAGTCGAAAGAAATTGTCAGCGCTCCCCCCGACAAGCCGCAAGAAAAAAATGTGCCGTCTAGCGAGCTCAATGACCAGGAGAGCTTTCTTGCCGCCCTTGGCCCTTTGGATGTGTGCTTTAATGACGAGTTTCCACAAGATGTTAAACCTGCGGTGCCAAGACGTTTCAAACAACTTAAAAAGGGTCATCTTGCTCCTGATGCCAGCCTGGACCTGCATGGTTTACAACGGCAGCAGGTCGCAGGGAAAATTGCGTTCTTTTTACAAAATGCCACCTATCAGGGGTGGCGTACGCTACTTATTGTTACCGGGCGTGGCCTGCATTCGGTCGATGGTGAGCCCGTGCTACGTGACGAGGCCGAAAGGTACCTTGCCGCAGAAGGTAAAGCGCTGGTGGCCGAATGGGGCCGGGCGCCACGTCAGTATGGCGGTGCCGGCGCGTTGGTGATCTTTTTAAAGAAAACGATTCAGGAGCATAATGATGGCGATTGAATACAGAGTAGATTCTACCGCAGCAGGTCTGAGTGCATACGCATACCTACAGCGGGAAATATCGGTGGCCCCGGTAGCTTATTTGAATCAACTGTTTAAAAAAGGCAAGATCTTGC
>JAKIUS010000001.1 GCA_021647445.1 Geopsychrobacter sp.
TACGCCTTGATCCCTATAACATGGACGGCTATTATTTCGGTCAGGCGATTCTGGCCTGGGATGCGCACCAATATCAACTGGCCACAGAACTGCTGAAATACGGTATGAAATACCGCACCTGGGATTGGCAGCTACCATTTTTTGCCGCTTTTAATCAGGCCTACTTTCTCAAAGACCGCTCCGCAGCAGCCCCGTTATACATGCGTGCTGGAGAGTTGTCCGGTTCAGCCCTTTTAACGTCCTTGGCCGGTCGTTACCTGCAGGAAACTGGCGAAACCCAGATGGCCATCGACTACTTGCAGACACTTGAGCAAAGTTCTTCCAGTCAAGCAGTGAAGAAGGCCCTGCTTGTAAGGATTTTGGCATTTAAAGGTGTGGCGGCTATCGAACGGGCGCGGGATCGTTATGCTGAACATTATGGTTCTCTCCCTGTGAATATTGATGCCTTGGTAAAGACGGACTATCTTGCAAGTCGACCTGTTGATCCTTATGGTGGGAAGTTTTATCTGAAACCGGACGGACAGGTTGTTACGACCAGTAAATTTTCTTTTGCCGGTTCGCGCCGTTCTATAGAGGATCAAAAGGGATCCCCTTCCGTTAAGTGAGTGATGAATATGGCCAGTACGCCCATTAGCATTTCCCAGTTAAAAAAGAGTTATCGAGGCAAGCGCGGCAAAAAGGTTGAAGCCTTGCGCGACTTGTCTCTTGATATAGTCCCCGGCGAGGTTTTCGGTTTTCTTGGCCCAAACGGTGCCGGTAAAAGTACGACCATTAAAATTCTGTTGGGTCTGATTCGTCCAGACTCCGGTGATGCACGTCTTTTCGGGGTTTCTGCTGCGGATCCGCAGGCTCGCAAGCGGGTTGGGTTTCTTCCTGAGAATCCCGCCTTTTACGATTTTTTGACAGCAGGTGAATATCTCGGTTTTGTTGGAAAATCCTTTGGCATGTCATCTGCTGCTATTCGTACTGAAAGTGATCGAGTGCTTAAGCTTTTTGATCTGACTGTTGCAGCGAAGCGCCCGATCCGTGGCTACAGCAAAGGGATGGTTCAACGCCTCGGCATTGCCCAGACCCTTTTGCATAATCCCGATCTTTATATTCTCGATGAACCGATGAGCGGTCTTGATCCTATAGGGCGGGCACTGGTTAAGGACGTCATTCTAGAGCTCAAGAGACAGGGTAAAACGGTTTTTTTTAGTACCCATGTCACCGCTGATGCCGAGCGGGTTTGTGATCGTATCGGTGTGATTATTGGCGGGGTCTTTCAGGAAGAAAGAGTGGTTGGTGAGTTACTACGGGAAGGGGTTGATGGTTATTTCTGCCGGGTGCGTGGTTTGTCTGCCGAGCTGATGCACTCCCTTGATGGTGTGTCCTGTGGTGATGGTGTCTGTGAACTCTTCGTGTCGCGCGAGGGGTATGATAACTTTGCTGCTGATTTGCTTAAAAACGGTGGTTCTTTTGATTTGATTGAACCGCGCCGTCGGGATATAGAAAGTTATTTTTTAGAATTGGTACGAAACGTCGGAGATAATCGATGCGCCTGAAAAGCTGGCATTGCCTGATGTTTCTGGTTATGGCTGTCCTGGTCGTTTACTACCCGACCCTTCATGCGGGATTCAACTCTACAGATGATTTGAATATGGTCAGTTGGATCGAGCAGATGGGTCCTATCGATTTAAACCAACTCTTTTTTCCGCAAGGCACATCTTATTATTATCGCCCTCTGACTATTTTGAGCTACCTTTTTGATCGGGAAGCTTGGGGCACGATTCCCTCGTTTATGCATCTGGAGAACATCCTGCTGCATTTGGCCTGCGCCTTGTTGGTCTTCGCGATTACGCTACGTCTGCTGCCATTATGGAAGGGTGCGAAGCAATGGCCGGCACTTTTTGCCGGGCTTTTCTTCGCCTTGCATCCCCTTGCTACTGAATCTGTCTGCTGGGTCAGTGGGCGCACTGATCCATTGATGACGTTATTTATTCTTTTGGCGGTGTGGTTAATTTTAATTGCGCTGGAACTGGATAGCTTTCCCGCTGCCTTAGGTGCTGGCGTGGCACTGTGTTTGGCTGGCCTTGCCAAGGAGATTGCAGTTTTTATTTTACCGGGCGTGGTTTGGCTGGTCGTAGTGTATCCAGATGAAGGAGGTTGGTTAGAGCGGATACGTCGCAGATGCTGGACACTGCTTATGCCGACCGCAGGTGTTGTCGGTTATTTTATTCTGCGTCATCTAGCGACCGCGTATGACAGCGGCGTTAGTACCGCTCTTAAAGGGGTTGTTGATGGTGACTACGACCTCTTAAATAAGGTCCGCATCGCCTTTAAAGTCTATGGCTTCTATTTTAAAAAACTGCTCATTCCCTGGCCGCTCAATTTTGGCATTGTTGAGGTCTCCGGTTGGTATGTGTTGTCAGGTATCGTTCTCGCAGCTCTTTTGCTCTACTTGGTGCGGCGCGCTGATGTGCCAGGTGCTTTCGGCCTGATGGCTTTTTTTACCCTCTCTCCGGCTCTTCTGGTTGTTTTCGGTCATATGGCTTGGACGCCTCTGGCTGAGCGTTACCTTTATACCTCTGTTGCACTTTTTGCTCCTTTGGCGGCTTATCTTGTCCAGCGTTTAAGAGCATTTATAAACATATCCACCAGACGTAAGTTTGATCTTGTCCTTGTGGTGTTGCTGCTGGTCTTTTTCGGTACGACCTTGCATCGTGCATGGATATGGCAAGATAACCTGCGGCTTTATAGGGATACTGTGGCCAAGAGTCCTGATCTTGAAGCCGCCAAAACAGAGTTGGCGGCAGCCTTGTTGAGACATGGAAAACAGGCTGAGGCCGAGGAAATTTTGGTCGGGATGCAAGGGGGGGAGGGCGCACCTGAATATATTAATGATGATATCAATCTGGCTCAAATTTTATCTTCCAAGGGTGACTTTGCTGGTGCGCGTGCGGTTCTCTTGTCGCAACTAAACGCTAATCCCAAGAAGTATTATCTCGTGTTGCAGTCTTTGTTGCGCGTCAATGATCAACGCCTCTCAAAAATAACTGACCCAGCCGGCAGGCGCGTGCTTCAGAAAGAAAGCCTTGCCTGGTTGCAAGAACAGCAGCGAGTCCGGCCAAATGCTTTTACTCTGTATCGTTTGGCGAAACAACATCTGTCTATGGGGCAGAAAGTTTTGGCTTTGGATTTTTTTCGAAAGGCTTATGCCCAGTCCCCCGTAGATGCTCATTACCGGGGGGCTGCAGAAACTTTCATTGCTCGAATTGAGAAACAGGGATCATGAAGCAACTCTGGCATCTTATGCGGCCGCATCAGTGGTTGAAGAACCTGCTGTTGCTGTTTCCACCATTTTTGGGCGGAATGCTGCTGCAAATTGATTCATTTGTAACTGTGGCACTCCCGTTGCTCAGTTTTTCTGCTGCGGCCAGCAGTATCTATATATTTAATGATCTGATGGATCTGCAACAGGATTCTTGCCATCCGCTAAAATGTCAGCGTCCTTTATCCTCCGGTAAAATCAGTAAGGCAAACGCCCGGATTTGTGCCTTTCTGCTCGGAGCAGGGGCCTTATTTAGTGCCTCTTTCGTCTCTGGTACTTTTCTTTTTTATCTAGCTTTATATGTGCTTATTTCGATTGCTTATTCCTGGCATCTGAAAACAATCCCCATTGTCGAACTGTTTTGTGTTGTTAGTGGTTTTTTACTGCGCCTGTTTGCTGGTGGTGTCGCCTTTAACGTTCCTATTTCTGACTGGTTGTTTCTGAGCGTTTTCTTGCTGGCACTCTTTTTGGTGGCCGGTAAACGTTGCGGAGAGACTCTGCACCTTACCGGTGAATCTCCCGAATTGATTCGTCCTGTTTTGTCAAAGTATCCGCAAGGTTTTTTGTCAGGGTGCATGTACCTGTCTGGTGCGGCAGTGCTTGTGACCTATACGATGTATGTTCTGGAACATCCCTTGCTTGTGTATACTGTGCCGTTGTGCTGTTTTGGATTGTTGGCCTATCTGTTAAGGGTTTTATCAGGGCAGGGTGGGGATCCGACACGGGCATTGTTGCGGGATCCGTTAATTTTTCTGGTGGGTGTTGCCTGGACTTTGCTGGTTGGTTGGTCGATCTATTTTTCTTAGCCGGAAGTGAACTTTCCCTATGGGCCAGAACTGCCAGTTTTACATTGTTATTGCCGTCTTGAACGCGAGGGAAACGCTTGAACGTTGTCTGATGAGTGTTCTTTCTCAGGAATATCCGCATTATAAATTGCTTGTCGTAGATGGTGGCTCCGATGATGGGACGGTTGAGATTCTGCAAAAATATCAGGCTGATCTGAGTTGGTGGGTTTCTGGACCAGATACGGGAATCTATGACGCTTGGAACAAGGCACTTCATCAAATCAAAGATGGCTGGGCTCTTTTTTTGGGAGCAGACGATGTTTTGCAGTCTCCTGATGTTCTCTTGCGTGTAGCAGATTCTCTTCAGCATGTTGGTTCTGGAATTAAAGTCGCATACGGTCAGATTGCGGTCGTTAGTTGCCAAGGTCATATATATGCGATAAAGGGTCAACCGTGGGCTCTGGCGGGCAAGAATTTTACTTCGATCATGACTTTGCCCCATCAAGGGGTTTTTCATCATTCTTCACTTTTTAAAGAGTACGGTGGATTTAACCCTGAACTGAAAATCGCAGGTGATTACGATTTACTGTTGAAGGTGTTACTAGATTATCCGCCATTGTACCTAGATGACCTCATCGTAGCGTCCTGGCAAATCGGTGGGATTTCTTATGATGTGAAAACGCCCATATTGGTAGCACGAGAGTTTTCGCAGGTGCGCCGCAACAACGGTTACCATGCTTTATCGTTCCCTTTGTTTGTCTTTTATATTAAGGCTTATGTTTTAAGGGGGCTGTACTTGTTGTTCGGGGACCGTTTTAGCACTCGGGTTGCCAGCATCTATCGTAAGGTCACAGGACAGTGGATTTAGTCGCTTCAAGTTCCCCTGCCTTTGTCTGAAACAGGATTCAATGAAAAATTGGCTGTTGAAAAAGTTGTACCAACGCTATCCCTTTTCTATTGAGGGTGATGCTGTTGTTAGTCCTGTCGCAGAAATAGCGATCTCTTGTATCCTTCCAACTTATCAACGGGACGAAGATCTTGAAATCCTTTTACATTGTCTTGTTGAACAGGACCTGCCGCACAAAGGCTTCGAAGTCATAGTGGTTGAAGACGGGCAGACGGATAATACCAGGCTACTAATTCAGAAGTTCATGCCGCAATTGAACCTCATCCACCTCACCAACCCCGTTCCCTTGAATAATGTTGCCCAACTGCGCAATCAAGGTCTGGTTCGTTCAAGGGGTGAACTGATTCTATGGCTTGATGATGACACAATTATTAACCAAGTGGACTTTCTTGCTAGGTTAGTGACGCTTTTCGTTGCCGATATTGATGTGGGGGCAGTTCAAGTTCAAGGGCGAGCTAGTTACGGGTTGTGGAAACTCAAATATGATTATCTAGACAGATATTCTTTTGCAACGCGCTGTGTTGCCTACAGAAAATCAGTCTTAGCACGAATTTGCGGTTTTTCAGAAGAGCTCGCTTCATACGAGGATATCGAACTCTCTATTCGTTTTACCATTATGGGTGGACGGGTTTTACGTTCGGATGATTTGTATTATCTTCATCCGCCGCTTCATTTTGAGGGCTGGAGCAAGCCTTTATCCAACGGCTTATCTTTCCTTCGTCTCTTTCGTCGTTATTCAAAACCTGTTTGGTTTGTATGTTATTTAAATGCATTGCGCTTTTTACCTTACCTGCTGTGGCCTGATCTAAAACATCGACAGTGGGGAAAAATTAGTGTTGGTTTTTTATGGGCTCCTTTTTATTGTGGTGTTCAGAAAATAGTCGGTACGAAAAAAAAAGTTATCTATCGTTGAGTTTGCGCAAAGGCTTTAGGAGTGATTTTTGTTTTCTCTTCAAGAAAAAATAATAACGACTGTAGAATCCTATATCTGTCCTGCCTGTGCCAACAGTGTTAATTCGGCCACTTATTTTTATCGTGAATCTCTTCAAACTGAGGAATCACATATTCTTAGGTGCCCTAATTGTACACTGATGTTTGCCCGTCCAGTCCTGATTCCTGAACTCGAAGATCGTCAGATGGACACTCTGGATGACGCCGAAATGTTGGGCAGTCAGGTTATGAAAACACTTCACGAGCAACTCTACCTCAAGAAGGAAATAAGGCTCATTAAAGAGGCTGGTCTCGCTGAGGGAAAGTTGCTTGATGTTGGTTGTGGGTCTGGCTGGATATCTAATGTTTGGGCGCAAAGCGGTTACCTGGTGACGGGGCTTGAACCCTCCCTGGCTCGGTGTAGTTTAGCCCGTGAGAAGTACGGGTTGAATGTTATAAACGAATATATTGAGAACACCGAATTCGACAAGAGTTTTGATATCAGCATTCTTCGTCACGTAATTGAGCATTTTCAGGATCCAGGAGCCGTGCTGAAGAAAATTAATGGATCCTTGAAAGACGATGGGATCGTGATAGTGGTTGTGCCCAATATTGACTGTTTTGGACGAAACCTTTTTGGCGTTGATTGGGAGTGGGTTCTCCCTTGGCATTGCAATTTTTTCAACAAACTCTCTCTGGAAACACTGCTTGAAAAGTCCGGTTTTGAGATTATTAAAACTTACCGGACTGCGTCACCTTTTTACCACTTTGAAAGCCTGGCGAGAAAGTTTGACTCTAAAATTTTGAGGGGGATCAATCATCGTTTCAAGGTTGCATCGATGCTTGCGGTCGCACCTATCGCCATGCTGGGTCTCGTATTGGGCTTGGGTGACAATCTAACAACCTTGGCACGTGTCAAAGAGAGTTAACGAGCGTAGCTTTTTACTTTTATGACTGGGATTGGTTGTTCTTGTGAGGTGAAAGTCTAGGGCGGGTAGATGGAGATCCCTGGTAGACCTCATGATGTGTAGAGAGCTATCATCATTTCTCTTTCAATTGTGGTTGATGTTCATCTACATCCGTTGAAACTGGGACGGAAATTGCCAATTTGAGGGGATGTATGAAACAGGGATAAAAGGTAAATGATAAATGGACTCGCGAGTCAGTTAATCCAAATTTATAATCTATTTAGATTCAAGCCTTTTGATGTCACCTCACCTGAGGGGCGTTCGCAGGAGAGGCTTCGCCGTATATTGCTATCTGCAATGAGTTCCGCCCTCGCCAAAGCTACCATGTTGTTTACTCTGTTTATTTCCGTACCTCTTACCTTGAATTATTTGGGCGTAGAGCGCTTTGGGCTATGGATGGTTATTAGCTCAACGATTACTATGCTCAGTGTTGCAGACCTTGGTATTGGCAATGGACTAATGAACGCAATAGCCGAGGCACATGGGAAGAATGATGTGAAAAGTATGCAGCAGTATTTCTCTAGTGCTGTTGTTATCCTGAGCATAATTTCTGTGGCGATTCTTGTTGTGTTTTTTTTTATATATCCACATATCTCATGGGGTAAGCTGTTCAACGTCAAATCCATCTTAGCTATCAAGGAGGCTGGCCCAACAGTTGCTGTTTTTGTAGTTTGTTTTGCTCTTAATGTTCCCGTCGGAATTGTGCAGCGCGTTCAAATGGGTCTGCAAATGGGAGCTCGGGCCAGCCTTTGGGAAGCCTTGGGTAACTTTTTTTCCTTGCTTGCTTTGCTTTTTGTTGTCTCGTTTGGTGGTGGTTTGCCCTGGTTGGTAGGAGCGATGTCTGGTGGTCCACTGCTGTCGTTGATTTTGAACAGCTTAGATATGCGTTTCCGCCAGACCCCTTCAATATTTAAACTGTCAAAACCAGTAATTAGTTCTGTAAAAAAGCTGACAAACTTGGGAGTACTCTTTTTTGTACTGCAAATTTCAGGTATTGTCGCTTTTCAAGCAGACAATTTGATCATTGCACATTATCTCGGCGCAGAATCTGTTGCGACTTATTCTGTTACCTTTAAGTTGTTTTCGATACCACCGATAATCCTTGGTTTTTTTATTCCAGCTTTATGGCCAGCTTATGCGGAAGCCTCTTCGCGTGGGGACAAAAATTGGGTTCGTGATATGTTCACAAAATCTTTGAGACTTAGTTTATGGATAAATCTGCCATTAACGCTTCTGTTGGTCGGGGCAGGTCCATGGATTATTTCCAAGTGGGCTGGCGATATTGTAGCACCTTCCTTTGCGCTTATTGCCGGATTAGGTTTGTGGTCAGTGTTGAACGTGCTTGGAGGAAACTTTTCTGCACTGTTGAATGGGCTGCATATAGTCAGGTTTCAGGTAATTACTGCATCTTTAATGGCTGTTGCTAATATCGGTATTTCAATTTATTTAGTTAAGACCATAGGTGTTTCTGGTGCAGTTTATGGCTCAGTGGTCAGCCTGATAATATTCTCATATATTCCTGCTTCATTTTTCATTAAAAAGTTGCTGGTTTAACTTCAATCGAGCGTTGTTTGGTGATTTTTTCTCGGGAGCAGTCGCCTGAGAAAGGTCGTTGGGATGGAGGATGTTTTTTTGCAAATAAAACTAAACGATCTTTTTAGATTTATCAAAAAGAAATTATTTTGTAAAAGATTATATGAAAACGTGAATCAGACGCAATACTCAAGAAATTGTCTTTTGCTCTATATTGTTGAACCATTTTTTGATTGCAGTCGTGACAAGTATCATCAGAACTTTTGGCAGGTCAGAGAACTTGGGCGAATTGTTAGTGAGTTTGGATACAATGTTGATGTGATAGATTTTTTTGATGATAAGGTTGAATTGAAAAAAAAATATGACATGGTGATTGATTTGCATCCTGGTTTAAATGACGTTTATCTGAGGCATGTGTCAGAGCAGTCAGTGAAAATTGCTTACATTACAGGGTCGAATCCCTCTGTCGCCAATGTCGCTGAGCTAGAAAGAATAAAAGAAGTATATAAGCGTAAAGGCGTTATGCTTGTGCCGCGAAGAGCGGTTCAGCCTATCCCAAAGAGTGAAATTGAGTCTTTTGATGCAATGTTTTTTATTGGAAATCAATATAACCTTGAAACATTCAAAAGCTTTGACCTGAAAAGTAAGTTTCTTGTAAGAAATACAGGGTATGAGTTTTTAATGGACACCCCTTCCGTGAGGAGGTCGTCTGTAAATTTTCTGTTTCTTGCGAGTATTGGACAAGTACATAAAGGTTTGGATTTATTGCTTGAGATCTTTTGCAAAAATCCACATTTAAATTTATATGTCTGCAGTAGCTTTGAGAGTGAAAAAGATTTTTTAGGAGTTTATAAGGACGAACTGTTCAATACCCCGAATATATTCCCTCTTGGGTTTATTGATATAACAAGTGAGGAATTTAAAAATGTTTGCGAAGTTTGTAGTTTCGTTATATTACCTTCTTGTTCGGAGGGGCTTGCTGGAAGCGTCTTGACTGCTATGTCCGCTGGTCTTGTACCCATTGTGACTCGCGAATGCGGATTCAACGATGACGAAGTACACCATTTGCTCAGTAGCAATATGGAAGATATCGGCGCCTCTATTAATTATTTCTCGCGGAAGAGCAGGGAATGGATATCTAATGAGTCAAGGGAAACTTTGAAGGTAGTGAAAACGAGGTACAGTACAGTAAATTATTCTGAATCTATTCGGGAGGCAATGAAGGAATTGTTGCTAAAAGGAAAATGTCGTGACTGATACTCAACATATATATGTGGAATGTCCTGAAGAAATACTTCTTCGTATGTATGCGGATTTTCAGGGTACTCTTGTGTCAAGTGAGCAGGGCGCTTAAATGAAAGAAATATTCCAAGATTATGTTAGAAATGCTTTTGATGGCGAGGTGCAAGCTCAGCATAAATTTAAACAGTTTGGTTTGAATTACCAATCTTATTTTCCAAGCAATAAAGATGCCCAACTTCTTGATGTTGGTATTGGTCGGGGAGAAATGCTTTCCTGTATGCAGAGTTGGGGGTACCAGAATTATCACGGGATTGATATCTCACCATCAACAGTAAAGTTTTGTTCAGAAATAGGTTTGAATTGTCAGTTAGTTGAAGATAGCGCAGACTATCTTTTTGAAAATGAAAATTCTTTCGACGTAGTGACAGTTATTGATGTTCTTGAGCACATTAAGAAGGAAAATGTGATTTTTTTTCTTAAAGCGCTGAAATCGTCACTTAAACTTGGAGGTGTGGCGATTATCCAGCTGCCAAACTTACAGGCACCTGATGGGCAACTGCATCGTTACAATGATATTACGCATGAAGTAGGCTACATTGAACACAGCTTAGCTCAGGTGCTTATGGTCGCTGGTTTTGATGATTTCTTTTTTAAAGGGTTTGAAGAGTTCGTTCTGGGGACGCTAAGAGAAAGAGTGAAAAAAACATTTAGATGGTTGCATTGGCTATTTGTAAGGTTTTGCCGAGAGGTCGATGGCAATATTAATCCGAAAATTTTACACCCGGTCTTTTGTGCGGTCGTGAAAAAGAATGATTAATGATCAAGGGATGAATATTAACTGCTATTTCAAAAGTTTATTGATTACATCCTCTACTCTCCAGTGGAGAACCTTTTCGTTAGCGTCTAAAGGTTGAGAGATGTCAGGGGCATTTGAATGGGTTTAGCTTTAAGTTACCTGCGCGCTTTTTTCTTTTGTATTGTTGGGCATCTGTTGTCTTTACGGTCTCTCCGTCTGACTGATTCTCGGCGTATTTTGTTATACCGACCAGATGCCATCGGTGATTTCATCCTGTGGCTTCCCGTTGCTCGGGAAATCAGGTCAAGGTATCCTCAAGGGGATTACGAAATAGTTTTATTGGGGAATTCCTTGTGGACATCTCTTGCTGAATCTCAGGGGATCTTTGACCAAGTTTGGTCAGTAGATCGGCAAAAATTCACCCGAAGCTTGTCCTATCGTATTGGTTTGTTGAATCGCGTGAGGAATAGTGGGTTCGGACTCGTTATTTATCCGGTCTTTTCCAGAGAATTTCTTAATGGAGACGAACTGGTGCGGTTTTCATCCGCTCCCCAACGAATAGGTATTGACGGGGATGCTAACTTAACCGGGCGTCTCAGAAAAGCGTATGGTGATAAATGCTACACTCGTTTGATACCACCACCTGTGAACATTTCTTCGGAATTAGAGAAAAATGCCCATTTTGCTCGAGGGTTTCTTGGTGACCCCTCTTTGCTCTTCAATCAGAGGTTGATCTTACCTTCTAACTCTCTGACTGTTCCTGAAATGCATAGAATTGATAGGTGTTTTGTCATCGCTCTTGGTGCCGGCCATTCAATAAGGCAATGGCCTGTTGTGAAATTTCGAGAACTTGCCTGTAAAATTCATGAAAAATATGGCTGGCCTGTTGTTCTAGTTGGAGGGGCTGATGAGGTCTCACTTGGTCAAGACTTTGAAATCGGATATGAGTACCCCTGTGTTAATCTTATGGGGAAAACTTCGTTGGAACAATTGGTTCTTGTCATTAACGGTGCGAAATTGTTTGTTGGCAACGAGAGTGGAGGAATCCATCTCGCAGCAGCAGTATCTACACCCTCTCTGTGTATAACAGGCGGGGGCCATTTTGGACGCTTTGTGCCATATGTTGGTAGTTTTGTTACTGATACTTTTAAGCCGAAGGTGGTATCAGAAAAGATGGATTGTTTTGGTTGTAACTGGAAATGTATGTTCCCGCTTGAAGAAAGTGGAGTGGCCCGATGTATTGCAAACATTGATGTGAATCAGGCTTGGTGCGTATTCCAACTAAACTATGTTATGGGAGACGCTCTTAAATAATGTTATGGTGTTATGGGGGACATTCTATATTGCCCCCGTCAAGAAAAATATTTATCTTTTGTAAATCAATACGTTAGAAATATTGGCTGTTTTTTCGTATGTTATGGTGTTATGGGGGACGCTCTTGAATAACTAAGTTGACATTCTTCTACCTACTCGTTATTATCGTTCCATGCCACGTACAGCGAGACTTGACGCTCCCGGAATCTTGCATCATGTTATGATTAGAGGAATAGAGCGGCGAAACATATTCAGGAACAACAAAGATCGTAATGATTTTTTGGAACGTCTGGAAAAACTAATTCCAGAGACTGGGACAACTTGCTATGGTTGGGCCTTTCTTTCAAATCATGCCCATTTTCTGTTCAAAACAGGTCACCTTCCTCTATCCCAATTAATGCGCAGATTATTGACTGGTTACGTCGTCAGCTTTAATCGTCGCCATAAGCGGCATGGTCAGTTATTTCAAAATCGTTTCAAGTCTATTGTGTGCCAAGAGGATACTTACCTTAAGGAACTGATACGCTATATTCATTTGAATCCTGTCAGGTCGGGCTTGGTTAACGGTCTTGAAGGGTTGGATGCTTATATCTATAGTGGTCACAAGGCGTTGATGGGTAACGTTGAATGTCAATGGTTGCGGGTCGATGAGGTTCTGTCAACATTTGGCAAAAGCACCAAAAGTGCCAGAAATGCGTACCGCCGTTTTGTCGAAGAGGGTCTTGAGCAAGGTCGTAAGGAGCAACTGGTCGGCGGTGGTCTGGTGAGAAGTGCAGGTGGTTGGTCAGAGGTTAGAAGAGGTCAATATCACGGAATGAGTGATGAACGGATTTTGGGGGATAGTGATTTTGTCAACGAGATCCTCTCACTGGCAGATGAAGCTTTGAGCCGGAATTATGAACTCAAAGCAAAAGGCTGTGACCTTCAAGAAATTGCTAAACGAGTCGCAGATATTTTTCAAATAGATATTGATAAAATTTTTTCTCCCGGTCGTCAGAGTCCCATCGTTCGTGCTAGAAGTCTCGTTTGCTTTTGGGCCGCCAGGGAACTAGGTATATCATTGTCGGAATTGGCTCGAACCTTTAAAATGAGTGCACCTGGAATAGGCTATGCCGTAGTCCGGGGGGAGAAGATTGCGAAAGATAATAATTTAAGATTAGTTATTTAAGAGCGTCCCCCCTTTGCCCTTCTGATTTAGCTTCTTCTCTGCCGTAATCTTGACCTGACCTGACCTTTTGTAACAGTAACGTTTATCTCGTCACTCATTCATCGGTTGACAAAGGGACGCGACATCCTTAATTTATCGTAACTGTTCGTCCCTTCTGTGAAGGCATGCGGTCTGCAACTATTGCCTATGTCCAATGTTGTCACTTAATTTCCCTCCGGCAACAGCAGCAGTCCACATGCTGCGTGGATTGGGCAGGGCTCTGAATCGTTACAATTTATCTTGCCATGAATTAATCAGTGCAAGGCTAAAGGAGAAAGTTAATGTCTACCAAGGTTAAATCTGAAACCGGTGAAATTTCAATCCATACGGAAAATATTTTTCCCATCATCAAGAAATGGCTCTACAGCGAAAAAGAGATTTTTCTACGTGAACTGGTCTCTAATGCGGTTGATGCCATCAATAAGTTGCGTAATATCGATCTTGTTGAAGGTCTCAAGCTGAGTGATGAGTTTTCTGTTGATATCAAGATTGATGAAGAAAAGGGGACTCTCAGTATCTCCGATAACGGTCTGGGGATGACCGCTGATGAGGTTCGTAAGTATATCAATCAGGTCGCTTTTAGTTCCGCCGAAGATTTTATTGAGAAATTTAAGGGTCTCGAAGATAAAAATGAAATTATCGGTCATTTTGGCCTCGGTTTTTATTCAACTTTTATGGTCGCAGATCATGTTGAAATAAAATCACTCTCTTACCAAAAAGATGCCGCTGCGGTGGACTGGTCCTGTGATGGCACCACCGCCTATACTTTGGAGTCTGGTCAGCGTGAGGCGCGCGGAACCGAGGTTGTGCTACATCTCTTAGATGATGAGAAAGAATTTCTCAGTAAAGATCGGGTGCGTGAGGTGCTGGTCAAGTTTTGCAACTTTTTGCCGGTCACGATCCGTCTTGAAGGGGAACAGATCAACGACAGCAACCCGCTGTGGACGCAGTCGGCCTCAGAACTCAGTGATGAGGATTATAAGGAGTTTTATCATAAACTCTATCCCATGTCGGGCGATCCGCTTTTCTGGATTCACCTGAATATCGATTATCCTTTTAACCTTAAAGGGATCCTTTATTTTCCTCATTTGACCAACGAGTTTGATGTGACCAAGAGCCATATCAATCTCTACTGTAATCAGGTGTTTGTCTCCGATAACAGTAGAGAATTGATCCCCGAGTTCCTGACCCCGCTGCAGGGTTGTCTCGATGCTCCTGATCTGCCGTTGAATGTTTCGCGCAGTTATCTGCAGAATGATCCCCAGGTACGCAAAATTCGTGAGGTGATCAGTTCACGTGTTGCGGGTAAAGTGGTTGACCTTGCGAAGAAGGGTGCCGATGAATTCGCACCGATCTGGAAGGACATCCATACCTTCGTTAAGTACGGCATGATGCGCGAGGACAAGTTCTACAACAAGGTTAAGGATCAGGTGATCTATCGCACCACTGGCGATTCAAAATACACCACCTTGCCAGATTACCTGGAGCGCGCCAAGGAGAAGCATGAAGGTAAGATCTACTATACCAATGACGAGGGGACTCAGGCGACCTACCTGAAAATGTTCGAATCTCAGGGCATGGAGGTCTTGATTCTCGATGCAATGATCGACAATCACTTCATTCAATTTTTGGAATCAAAGGGTGAAGAGACCAAGTTTGAGCGTGTTGATTCAGATATCACCGAGAACCTGATCGAGCAGGATGACAGCAAGAAGATTGTTGATGCCGATAACAAGACGCGCGGCGATAAAATTGAAGAAATTTTCAAGGAGGGTCTTGAGATCAAGGGGCTGACGATTCGGATTGAAGCTCTAAAGGACGATTCGGTCCCTGGGATGATTCTGCTCAATGAGCAGTCGCGTCGCTTCAAGGAGATGATGCGCAACATGGGGCAGGGTGGCGAAAATGCCGAGCTTGACATGTTTTCTGAGCATACCCTGATGGTTAACTCGGCTAGTCCGATCATCGACAAGGTATTCGCATTGAAGGATGCCGGAAACGAAGAGAAGGCGGGTCTGTTGATTGAGCAGATCTACGATCTGGCGATGCTTTCGCATATGGCACTGACCAAAGAGCGGATGGCGGCGTTTTTAGAGCGCAGCAGCAAACTGCTGGGCCTCATTTAGGACAATGTGAGGGGTGAGGGGTGAGGGGTTCACGCTTTACTCCTTACCCCTCACTCCGCACCGTCCTTCAAGCTGTCCGGTCTGTCGCAAGCCTTCATACAGAATAATCGAAGCTGAATTCGCCAGATTCAGGCTGCGGACGGCCTCTGAAAAGATCGGAATCCGTAGCGCCATCTCTCCCGCCTTATCCAGTAACTCCTCGGGTAGGCCCTTGGTCTCCTTGCCGAAGACCAGAAAATCGCCAATTTCAAAATTTACCTGCGTGTAGTTTTTGGCGGCTTTTTTGGACATGTACCAGAAGCGTCCGTCCGGATACTGCTGCTGCAACTCTGCTAAGGAGTCCCAGCGCCGTAGTTTGACTTCGGGCCAGTAGTCGAGACCGGCACGCTTAAGGTGTTTGTCGTCCAGAGAAAAGCCAAGTTTACCAACTAAGTGCAGGCAGGTTCCGGTTGCCGCACACAGGCGGCCGATATTACCGGTATTGGGCGGGATTTCCGGTTCAATAAGAACGATGTGGAATGGATTATTTTTCATGGCGAGGAATATACACAAAAAAGCTGACGACGGAAAGCTTCCCGTCGCCAGCTTTTTTTAGGATGATGGGTTCACAACCCCCATATCAAGGGACGCATTCACCCATCCCTGGGGCTTGATGTCGCCATCCCTGGCGACAAACACCCTTGCTATGGGGGTCGCAAACCCATCTCGAAAGAGGCTAAAGTTACGGCCAGTCGATTCAACCCGACTTGAGCGCCTGATCGAGGTCAGCGATAATATCTGTCACATCTTCAATGCCGACCGACAGTCGGATGTAATCCGGAGTAACCCCGGCGGTCTGCTGCTCTTCGGCTGTCAACTGCTGGTGGGTGGTCGATGCTGGATGAATCACCAACGTCTTGGCATCGCCAATATTTGCGAGGTGACTCGCAAGCTGGACGCTGTCGATAAACCTTGTTCCTGACTCAAGGCCGCCCTTGATGCCGAAGCCGATGATCGCGCCTTGACCCTTCGGCAGGTAGCGCTGGGCGTTCTGGTAGTCCTTGTGGCTCTCAAGCCCGGGATAGTTGACCCAGGAGACCTGTGGGTGTTTTTCGAGGAACTGAGCGACCTTCAGGGCGTTCTCGCAGTGGCGTGGCATGCGAACATGCAGGGTTTCGAGACCCTGTATAAAATTAAAGGAGTTGGTCGGTGACAGGCAGGGCCCCAGATCGCGCAGCAGGGTGACGCGCATCTTGAGAATGTAGGCCATATTTCCCAGCGCCTCGTGATAGACCAGACCATGGTAGCTTGGATCGGGAGTAGTGTACTCAGGGAAACGGCCGCTCGACCAATCGAAGTTGCCGCTGTCGACCACTGCTCCGCCGATGCTGGTGCCGTGACCGCCGATAAATTTTGTCAGCGAGTAGCAGACGATGTCGGCACCATGTTCGATCGGTTTAAACAGGACCGGAGTTGCCACCGTGTTATCGACAATCAGGGGCAGGCCGTTGTCGTGAGCCACTTTGGCCAGCGCCTCAAAGTCGTCGACATTGTTTTTGGGATTGCCGATGGTCTCGATGAAGATCGCCTTGGTATTGTCGTCGATAGCGCCTGCGACCTGCGCCAGGTCAGAGGTGTCGACAAAATTAACGGTGATCCCCATGCGCTTGAAGGTGTGGTGAAACATGTTGTAGGTGCCGCCGTAAAGGTTGCTGCCAGCAACAATATTATCTCCGTTCTGGGCCAGGTTGAGAATCGCCAGGCTGATTGCCGCCGAACCCGAAGCCAGCGCCAGAGCACCGACCCCGCCATCTAATTCGGCCAAACGTTTTTCGAGTACGTCGGTGGTCGGGTTCATCAGGCGGGTGTAGATATTACCCATCTCCTTTAAGGCGAAAAGATTGGCCGCATGTTCCGCCGAATTAAAGGTATATGAGGTTGTCTGATAGATCGGCACCGCCCGAGAGTTGGTAGTCGGATCCGGAACTTGCCCCGCGTGCAATGCCAGTGTGCCATCTTTGTATTTGATATCCTCAGACATTTGTTTGACTCCTTTGTATGTGGGTAATGTTTGAAGTGTAAGCCAGTAGACTGGTCAAGAATCCAATTTCAATACCTATATCAGTGAGATGATATTTTCGCAAGCCATTTCAAAATTGGCCAGAATGAAAAAGTTTTGCCAACTCTTTTGATTGCAGTTGTGCTGTGTCTGTATGAGAATGCTGGCTATGTTGAAAATCGATTATTTTATCCTTGAACGGATTGTTGACGAACTCAAAGAACGCCTTATTGGGGCTAGGCTGGCCAAGGTTCATCAACCGAGTGATGATAGTCTGGTGTTGCGGTTGTGGAATGGCCGCCAGAACCTTAAGCTTTTGCTGCATGTCGGCTCTGGCGCGCGCCTACATCTAACCCAGCAGGAATTCACCAACCCTTTTCATCCCCCCAGATTCTGCCAATTGCTTAGGTCGCGTTTGAAGCGTCTCGAATCATTGGATCTGCTGCCTTATGATCCCGTGGTCTCCCTGCGGTTTAGTGGCAGCGATCAACAATATCGTCTGATTTGTGAATTGATCGGCACCCGCAGCAATCTTTACCTGTTGGATGAAGAGAACCGACTGGTTGATGCCCTGTTTAAACCGTTAAATATTGGAGGCCGTTTATTGCGGTGTGGCGATCTCTATGCACCCTTATCAGCACCTGAGCGTTTGCTTCTTTCAGAGCCACTTTTAAATCCGCCTGCCAATCTGGTTGATGCCGCACAGTTCGAAAAGTGGTTGATTAAAGAGGTTGCGCCCATGTCCCGGGCGCAGGCCGCAGTTTTAAAAACAGCGGTTGAAGGCCCGAACTCTATCCTGCCAGTTTTTAGTCAATTTAAAGCTCGATGGATGTCCGGAGACGGTCGGCTCTCGCTGTTCGATAATCTCGGGCAGAAGCTTCTGGTCGCCTACTTGCCAACGACCCTTTCGACCTTCAGCATGGCTGGCGACAGTCCTTCAGAATTTCTCGATCAATGTTTTTCACCCAATCAAAGCACAGAGAACGACAGCGGTGAACGCGCAAGGTTTCGCAAAATCATCACGACGCAGATATCCCGCTTGAAAAAGCGTCAGAAAAATATAGGGACACAACAACAGAAGAGCGAAAACTTTGCCGAACGCCGCCAGTTGGGTGAACTTCTGCTGGCAAACCTTCATCTTGTCAAGAAGGGGATGAGTCAGGTCGAGGTCACCAACTGGAGTGTTGATCCGCCAGAGCAGGTGCTTGTTCCACTTCAGTCTGATCTCAGTCCTCAGCAGAATGCCGAAAAGTTCTTTAAACGTTATAAAAAAGAGAAGCGTGGTGTTGATCATGTCGCGCGGCGCCAGCAGGAAACCCAAGATGAACTCGCGTGGCTTGAGGCGCTCCTCTTGTCTCTCGATGAGGCAACCAAAAGCGTCGATTTGAATGAGGTTGCCCATGAGCTACTCAATGCGGGCTTGATTCAGCCAGAGAAGGGTGCCCCTGTTGGCCGCCGCAAGGTTCAGGGCGAAGCACCTCTCAATCAAGCAACGTCGCCTGCCGGACAGCGTATTTTATGGGGGCGTAATAATCGGAGCAATGATCGACTCTCAGCGCGCTTTACCGATAAAGATGACCTCTGGTTCCACGCACATAACATGCCCGGATGTCACCTTGTCTTAAAGCGTGACGGCCTTCAGGGTGATTTCTCAGTCGAGGATATCGAATTTTCCGCGCGTATAACCGCAGGTTACAGTCGCGGCAAAGCAGATACCCGAGTCGAAGTGATGGTCACCGAAGGCCGTTACATCAGTCGTCCCAAGGGAGCCAAACCCGGACTTGTCAGGGTCGCCGAATATCGCACCCTGTTAGTTGAGCCTCTCCGTCTACCGGCCCAAGAAAAACCGGACGAATAATAGCGTTTTTTGTTGCAATCAAAAAATCCATTTGGTATAAACACCCTCGCTTCAAGCCGAAGTGGTGGAATTGGTAGACACGCATGTTTCAGGGACATGTGCTCGTAAGGGCGTGGGAGTTCGAGTCTCCCCTTCGGCACCAAAAAAAATCAAAGCTCGATCACGCAAGTGGTCGGGCTTTTTGTATATCATTTCTTGCGTCCTTCCGGTCTGTATTGATAAAGTGCAGCAGGGAAAGACAGACGAACTGGAGCCTTGCTGGAGCGGAGAATATTGATGGATGAATCTCAAAAACCGGTCGTACCGATTGTCTCATCGGAACATTTGACCTCACCTGACAGCTGGCAACTCAGTGAATTTGAGTACGGCATGATCATCGCGCACAATGCTTTTACTCGTTGGATGATTCGTTGTATGAGTGCAGCTGGCCACCCCGATTTCAGCCCTCTGGATGTCCTGGTTCTGCATACTGTCAACCACAGGAAACTTGAAAAACGTCTGGCCGATATTTGTTTTGTGCTGCATGTGGAGGACACCCATACAGTCAATTAC
>JAKIUS010000356.1 GCA_021647445.1 Geopsychrobacter sp.
TATGTAATCAATTCTTTCTAGACGAGAGATGCGTTGAGAATCTGTGGGTTCAAGCAATTTTTCCCAATAGAATTCCCATTCTCCTTCCAATTGCACCGGTCCGTTTTGGTTAAAGTCCCATCCGGAAAGATTCAAACGCCCCTTCTCAGCCTGAGGATAGCTATGGTTTTGACCACAGCCACTCAATAAAAGAGCGAACAACAGGGCAAACACCAACCAGGGATTGCTGATTCTGAGAGTCTGTAAATAGTATCGAAGGGTCATTTTGGGAATAACAATCTTGATGGTCTCGCAAAGTTTTTAAGAGGGCTACGCAAAAAAATAGCCCAAAGCCGTAGTCGTATTAGGATGGAGTAGCCCGAAGGAGCGTCCCCCCCCCCTCAGGCACTCACAGAACCGGACGTGAAACTCTCGCTTCTTCCGGCTCTTCTCTATAAGTCCTGTAACCGTAAGTCCACATCCCATGCGTCACAATCATCGGCATACTCCTGGGCCTGGCGCAAAAGCTGACGAGCTCGAACATGATCAGACAGCAACTGAAAACGCGGCGCATCGATACTCAACAGTGCAGCAAGCACGACATAACCCTGCGCATTGCCTGGCTGCTCGGTTATCATCTTCTCCAACAATGAGAATGCTTGTGTGGATTTTCCGAGAGCTACCAACAGATAAGCTGTCGTCTCGGTGAAGTTATTCATCAATAGACAGCGCATATCCGTGAAACGCGCACTCACGCGCTGACAAAAGATCAGGCCGTTTTTCACGGTCAACAGATCTCGCTGCAGATTATCTTCAAGCAGTGTCAGGTAGTCCTGAAGCCAGTTGCTGAAAAAATCACTACTGGGACACAAGCGATTACACTCACTACTGCCAGGGTCGCGAACAGTCTCGGGAAGAAGGGTTTCGATCGCCTGCCAGCCATGAAACCAACAACAGAGCGCCTTGTAGTCTGCTGATTGATTGCGATGGTAATATCCAGCAGCGATCCATTCATCCGCTTTATTGACCGGATCAACAGACAAGGTCTCGGGCTCTGCGTGAGTAATTTTTTTAAAGATACAGCATTTTTTGTACTTCTTGCCGCTCCCACAGGGACAGGGAGTATTTCTGCCGATTTTGGCCGCCGCCGGTCGCAACTTTTTCTGTCTGGTCGCCTTGGCATCTTGCAACAGTTGGGCAGAAAACTCTCTGGAGTCAGAATCTTCTTCCGACCAGTTGCGAACAAAAAAATCCATTTCATGCTCAGTCTTAAAATTTTCAACCTTTTCGCGCCAGCCATTTAACTCTACGACAGTCGAGGGTTGCACTATCCCGTCTTCGACCGATTCGAGGGATTGCATACCAGGATTTGCCCAGCCACACGTATAAGCCGTTTCAATTAAGGGCAGCGCCTCCAGCAAGCGGAGCTTCTCGGCAAGAGTGATGGCAGCATCCCATATATAAGAAGGTCTTTTTGTCAGTTTATGTGTTAGCAGATCGATACAATAGCAGCTCAACTCATCCTGCGGCAACGCATCAATAATAACCAGATTGTGCAGAGCGTCCAACCCGGCAGAGCGGACAAATTCATAGACCGACTCGTCTTCCACCAGAGCTTTAAGCACCTCGAATTGACCGGTCCAAGTACGTGCCAGCATCTCCGGCAGATGTTCGGTCAAAACGTCGCCAATCAGGGATTCCCGCAGTAAATCCGGCAAACGGCAAATTGCTATATAGCGTTCAAATGCTGCAGCACAGCGCATCTCCGCACACAGATAGAGAGCATAAAGAAACAGGGCCGATCGCTCCTCTGACAGCGGGTCAGCAAGGCGGAGATCTAGTTCCGCCAACAACACAGGTTCAGCCTTATCCCAGTTGTTGCGGATATAGGTTAGAGCCTGAGTCGGAAGCTGGGATCGATAGGGTTTTAAAGCGTCCAATGCCTGTTTGTTTGTCATTTGCGGCCTCCATCAATAATATTTGTCATAAAGAACAATCATGCCCATTCTGGTCAAGTTGGTCAAGTTGTTGGACAGGGTTGATTCATCCTGGAGCGGCAACAGTCTAACGGTTCTCAAAACAAAAAAAACATGTTAGAAACTGAACAGTTTTCGTGACTCACCGCCAAAGGAATGGATTTCAAAATGAATTACCCCGCCATCGGCCTGCAGCTTCCCAAAATTCTGGTCCCTAAACCGGGCACTGATATGCGCCACTGGTCGGTCATCGCCTGCGACCAGTACACTTCTGACCTAACCTACTGGCAGAACCTGACCCGCCAAACGACGGAGAAGCTTTCGACCCTTAAACTGGTTTTCCCTGAAGTTTATCTCGATGACTCAGACGGGGATGCGCGCATCAAAGCGATCAACCAGACCATGGAACAGTATTTAAGCGATGGCAGCCTGATTGAGCAACCTGCCGGTTTTGTGCTGATCGATCGCAAAACCAGCGAAGTTGAATCGCGCAAGGGCTTGATGGTTGCCCTCGATCTTGAACAGTACGACTACAACAAGGGCGCAACCTCATTGATCCGGGCTACCGAAGGCACGATTCTGGATCGCTTGCCGCCGCGTATCAAGGTGCGCGAAAATGCGCCGATTGAACTTCCACATATTATGGTGCTGATCGACGATCCGCAACGGACCGTTATCGAACCCTTGTTCGACAAGGCCATAGAACCGCTCTATGATTTTGAATGGATGGCGGGCGGCGGCCATATCAAGGGCTACCAAATTGACCAGCCGCAGCAAATCGAACAGGTCGTGCAGGCCTTGACCCTTTTGGCCAACCCGCAAGAATATAAGGAGCGCTACCAAGTCGATGGCGAGGTGATGCTTTACGCCATGGGCGACGGCAACCACAGCTTTGCCACCGCCAAGGCGATCTGGGAAAAGCTCAAAGCAGAAGCTGATGACCAACAGGCGATCATGACGCATCCGGCCCGTTATGCCCTGGTTGAACTGGTCAATCTGCATGATCCCGGTCTGGAATTCGAAGCGATTCACCGCGTGCTGTTTAACATAAACCCTGAGCAACTGCGTCAGGAGATGGAACGCTGGTTCAACGATCGCAATGAACAATTTACCTACACCCCCTGCGAAACCCTTAAGTCGGCCCAAACCCTGGCCAACGCGGCAAAAGACGGGCAAGGATTCTGCGTAATTCTCGCCGGTCAATACGCCTACTGCCAACTGAAAAACCCACAACTGAGCCTTGATGTCGCCAGTCTGCAGGCATTTCTGGAT
>JAKIUS010000357.1 GCA_021647445.1 Geopsychrobacter sp.
TGTTATGGTCACTGTGGACGGTCCGGTTGTCGATAAATTGGTCAAGGATAACGATTACTACCGGACCGCAATTATTCCGGGCGGCATGTATCGCGGTACTCCGAATGACACCAAGACCTTCGGTGTCGGTGCAACCTTCGTCTCCTCCTCCAAGGTTCCTGAAGACGTGATCTACAATGTCGTCAAGGCTGTTTTTGAAAACTTCGATGATTTCAAAAAACTGCATCCGGCATTTGCCAAGCTGAAAAAATCTGAAATGATCAAAGACGGACTCTCCGCTCCGTTGCACAGAGGTGCGATCAAGTACTACAAAGAAGCTGGCCTGATGTAAGGCTGGTCTGACATAAAAAATGCACCGCTAACGGCGGTGCATTTTTTTTAGATGAAAATTAGGCACAAATTGGTGGTGTGGCCTCAAGGTGGCCCTTTCTAAGGGTTCATGCGTTCTTTCAGGTAGCCATTTGGGGGCCATATCCCTGAGTTGTGAACGTTCATCGTTCGCAGATGAGTTGTTGATAGATGTTCGAGACATGGTCCTGGACAGATTATTTGTTAAATTGAAGGGTATTTAAATATGACTGAAGCGGCTGAAGAAATAAAAACTGAAGAGGAACTTCAGGAGATGATCGCGGAATCGGAGTCTGGGGCACGCAACCCGACCGGAGCTTTTCCGAAGAAGGTTCTGTTCGCAGTCCCGTTGATCTGGACATTTTTTCAACTCTGGTATGCTTCACCTCTGCCCTTCATCTTTAACTTTTTTGTCTTGAACGATACCGAGGCCCGAGCAATTCACCTGGCGTTCGCAGTCTTCCTGTCTTTTACCGCGTTCCCTTCGTTCAAGAAGTCTCCTAAAGACTATATCCCGTTGCAGGATTGGGTGTTGGGTCTGATTGGCGCCTTTTGCTCGTCCTATCTCTATATTTTCTATACGTCACTCGCCGATCGTCCGGGGCTACCGACGACCATGGATCTGGTCGTCTCGGTTATCGGTCTGATCCTGTTGCTCGAAGCGACGCGGCGGGCACTCGGACCGCCACTGATGGTCGTGGCTGCAGTCTTTATCCTTTATACCTTCGGCGGCCAATTCATGCCGGACATTATCGCTCACCAGGGGGCGAGTCTCTCTAAGGGGATGTCGCATTACTGGCTGGGAACCGAAGGGGTTTTCGGTGTGGCGCTGGGTGTTTCTACCGGTATGGTCTTCATGTTCGTGCTCTTCGGGGCGATGCTTGAGGCGGCCGGTGCCGGCAACTATTTTATCCGCACCGCGTTTGCCGCTCTGGGGCACCTTAAGGGCGGACCAGCCAAGGCAGCAGTTGTTGCTTCCGGGTTGACCGGTCTGGTTTCGGGCTCGTCGATTGCCAATGTCGTCACCACCGGCACCTTTACCATTCCGCTGATGAAGAAGGTCGGTTTCAGCAAGGAAAAAGCTGGCGCGATTGAGGTCGCCTGTTCAACCAATGGTCAGTTGATGCCACCGGTTATGGGCGCGGCCGCATTTTTGATGGTCGAATATGTCGGCATCTCCTATATCGAAGTCATCAAACACGCCTTTCTGCCCGCGATTATCTCCTATATCGCCCTGCTCTATATCGTTCACCTTGAGGCTTGTCGCATGGGGCTTAAGGGGATGAAAAAGACCGTGACCAAAACAGTGACCCAGCGGTTGTTCTCCTTTGTGATCACTATATTATCTTTGATTATTATTGGCGGTGTAACCTATTACGGTCTGGGTTGGGTCAAAGGGGTTGCAGGAGATGTGACAATTTATGCCGTTTCGGTACTGCTGGCTGCGGCCTACATGCTCCTGTTGTGGGTCGCCTGCAAGGTTCCGGAACTGGAGCAGAGCACTGAAATTAAAGAATTGCCTCCCTTGGGACCAACCGCTCAGTCCGGGCTCTATTTCCTGTTACCCGTTGTGGTGCTGATGTGGTGTCTGACCGTCGAGCGACTTTCCCCGGCGTTGGCTGCTTACTGGGCTACGGTATTGATGATTGTGATTCTTCTGACCCAGCGGCCCTTAAAAGGGGTCTTTCGCAAGATGCAGGGCGAAGAATTCTCGTTTAAAATGGGTTTTATTGACTTGATTGACGGCATGGTTGCCGGGGCGCGGAACATGATCGGTATCGGGGTGGCTACCGCTGCTGCCGGAATTGTCGTCGGCACAGTGACCCTGACCGGGATCGGTCTGGTAATGACCGAGTTTGTTGAATATATCTCTGGCGGCAATCTGATGCTGATCCTGCTTTTTACCGCCATAATCAGCCTGATTCTCGGTATGGGGCTACCGACCACCGCCAACTATATTGTCGTTTCGACCTTGATGGCGCCAGTTATTGTCGACCTCGGCGCACAGAATGGTCTGATCGTGCCGCTGATCGCCGTCCATCTGTTTGTCTTTTATTTCGGTATTCTAGCCGATGACACGCCGCCGGTCGGCTTGGCGGCCTTTGCCGCCGCTGGAATCTCGGGTGGTGATCCGATTAAAACCGGTATTCAGGGCTTTACCTACGACATTCGAACCGCCGTTCTGCCATTCATGTTTATCTTCAACACCCAGTTGTTAATTATCGGGATCGATCCTTTGTGGCATCTGGTGATTGTGGTTGTGGGGGCGGTTATGGCGATGCTCGCATTTGCCGCGGGTACGCAGGGATACTTCTTGATCAAATGCCGCATCTGGGAAACGGTTGCCCTGCTGCTGATTTCGCTGATTCTGTTTCGGCCCGGGCTGGTCTGGGATGAATTTTACCCGCCGCTGACCGAAGAACCGCCCGCGCAACTCGAGACCTGGGCTGGTGATATGGATCCCGGCTCTGCGCTGCGCTTGAAACTTCAGGGTGAAAAGGACAACGGTAAAATCTTTACCAAGACCATCATGTTGACCATTGGGGATGAACCCAGCGGTGCAGAACGATTGGCGGGGGTCGGGTTTGAAACCCGCGAAGAGGATGGCAAGGTACTGATCGACAATGTTGTTTTCTCCAGTGCCGCTGAGAAGGCCGGTATCGATTTTGATCAGGAAATTCTAAATATTCAGATTGCGACTCATCGGCCGGCCAAGGAATGGATGTATATTCCGGCCTTTGCGCTCTATTTTTTCTTGTGGCTAATTCAGTCGCGGCGCAGAAAAAAACTGCAGCCCGTGCCCGTTGCCGACTGAATTACTTTGTGCGATAAAACTCACCTTCCGTCTTATTGAGGTATGCTCTTGGCCGAGTGTG
>JAKIUS010000358.1 GCA_021647445.1 Geopsychrobacter sp.
GCAACTTTCCAAAGTTGCGGGCATGTCAAAAAGTTCTTTAATAGTCGCATTCAAGGATGCTACCGGCTATTCGCCGATAGATTATCTAATTCGTATACGGCTCCAAAAAGCTGCGGAGTTACTAATCGAAAGTGAGTTATCTTTAGGAGAAATAGCTGTTCAATGCGGTTTTCATGATTCTAACTATTTAACTCGTCAATTTCGACGGGTATATAATCTAACACCGCGGCAATTCCGAAAAAATAATTAATGGATAAGCTGTTGGCAGTGTTACATCAAGGGTGTTTAAAATCTTCAATTAGCTCTTAGAAGCTACTTTTATTTGATTTTAAGCATTGGCTTAGATTTCTTTTTTTCTTTTTTCTATTGCATTCCGGGGGTTTAGCTTACATATTAGGGAGGCAAAAAACTTATATAATAACATTGGATATAGAAATGACTAAAGAACACTATAATTTTGATACGATAGAAAAGAAATGGCAGGATTACTGGCTGACTAATAAAACCTTTAAGACTGAAGACTTTGGGGATAAACCTAAGTATTATGCTTTGGACATGTTTCCATATCCGAGCGGAGCTGGTCTGCATGTTGGACACCCTGAAGGTTATACGGCGACAGATATTATTTGTCGATACAAACGCATGCGCGGTTTTAACGTCCTGCATCCGATGGGTTGGGATGCTTTCGGAATGCCGGCAGAAAATGCTGCCATAGAAAATGGGACTCATCCGGGTAAATGGACCTATGAAAATATAGAAAGTATGCGGGTTCAATTGAAGCGCATCGGTCTGAGCTATGATTGGTCGCGTGAATTTGCCACCTGCGACAGTGATTATTCACACTGGGAGCAGTTGATCTTTCTGCGGATGTTGGAAAAAAATCTGGCGTACAAGAAGACTTCAAACGTTAACTGGTGTAACGATTGTCAGACAGTACTGGCTAATGAGCAGGTCGAAGATGGTTGTTGCTGGCGCTGTAATAACCCGGTTGAGCAGAAGGAACTGGATCAATGGTTCTTCCGGATCACGGAATATGCCGATGAACTGTTAAATGAAACGGAAAACCTCAAGGGCTGGCCTGAAAAGGTCTTGGCGATGCAACGCAACTGGATCGGCAAGAGCTATGGCTGTGAAATCGATTTTTCTGTCAAGGGTTCCGCCGCGAAGATAAAGGTTTTCACCACCCGTCCCGATACCCTGTACGGTGCGACCTTCATGAGTCTGGCGCCAGAGCATCCATTGGTTGGGACCCTGGTCTCTGCTGAACAGCGTGCTGAGGTTGAGTTGTTTTGCGCTGAAGTTTCTCGCCAGAATAAACTTGATCGAACCAGTGGCGAGCTTGAAAAAAAAGGGGTGTTTACCGGAGCCTATTGTCTGAATCCTCTGACAGGTCAAGAAATCCCGGTTTTTCTAGCCAATTTCGTATTGATGGACTATGGCACCGGTGCAGTGATGGCTGTCCCGGCCCATGATCAGCGTGATTTTGAATTTGCGCAAAAATATCAGCTTGATATTCAGGTCGTCATCCAGCCAGAAGGGGCGAGTCTCGACCCCCAGACGATGCAGACGGCGATGACCGGTACGGGCGTGCTGGTCAATTCCGGTGATTTCAACGGTATCTCCAATGAAGATGCCAAAGAGAGGATCGCCAGCTATCTCGACGCCGAACAGCTGGGCTGCAAGTCGATCAATTATCGCCTGCGTGACTGGGGGGTTTCGCGGCAACGTTATTGGGGAACTCCGATACCGATTATCTACTGCGACAGCTGCGGGACGGTTCCGGTCCCTGAAAAGGATTTGCCGGTTAAATTGCCGATGGATGTCGAGATCACCGGAGAGGGCGGTAGCCCACTGGCCAGACATCAGGAGTTTCTGACGGTTGCCTGCCCCTGCTGTGGTGCCCCGGCGCGGCGCGAATCCGATACCTTCGACACCTTTGTCGAGAGTTCATGGTATTTCGCCCGTTACGCCAGCCCTGAATATGATCAGGCTCCGCTGGACGCAGATGCGGCTAACTATTGGCTGCCGGTTGATCAATATATCGGCGGGATTGAACATGCGGTCATGCATCTGCTTTATGCGCGATTCTTTACCAAGGTGTTGCGTGATCTCGGCATGGTTAAGGCGAGCGAACCCTTTACCAATCTCCTGACTCAGGGGATGGTGTGTATGGAGTCACAACGCTGCTCTGAGCATGGCTGGCTTTATCCCGAAGAGGTCAGGGATGGCAAATGTGTCACCTGCGGTCGGGCGGCTGAGTTGGGCCGCACTGAAAAGATGAGTAAATCAAAGAAGAACGTTGTCGATCCCAATGCGTTGATTGAGCGTTATGGTGCCGATACCGCACGTCTCTTCTCGTTGTTTGCCGCACCACCGGAAAAAGATTTGGAGTGGAATGAGCAAGGGGTCGAAGGTTGCTATCGTTTCTTAAACCGGGTCTGGCGAGCAGTGCATGACAATCTTGGGCTTATCGAATCAAGTCCTGAGGTCGCAAGTCTGACCGGAACCACCTCTGACCTGCGTTGCAAGACCCATGAGACCATCAAAAAGGTCAGTGCCGATGTTGATGGTCGGTTTCATTTCAACACCGCTATTGCTTCAGTTATGGAATTGGTCAATGTGATCTATGGCTTGAAAAAGGGCCAGGAGCAACCTGCCGTTCTGCGTGAAGCGATTGAAACTGTGGTGCGTTTGCTGGCCCCCTTTGTACCCCATATCTGTGAAGAACTCTGGCAACGTCTCGGTCATGAAGGGGGCATTGAACGCCAGGGTTGGCCAAGTTGGGATGAAGCGGCCATGGTCAAATCTGAGATTGAAATGGTCGTTCAAGTCAATGGCAAATTACGCAGCAAGGTGAAGGTGGCTATCGATATCGACAATGCCGAACTTGAAAAAATTGCTCTTGCCGAGCCGAACGTTGCGCGTTTTATCGAGGGGAAGCAGATTCGTAAGGTGATTTGTGTCGCTGGCCGTCTGGTCAACATTGTGGTCGCTGGATGAGGATCATCGGCTTGCTTTTGGTGCTCTTGATTGCGGGCTGCGGTTATCAGTTCTCAGGTGGAGAGCTGCCGGGTAATGTTCAACGATTGTATATACCGCTGGCCAGGAATCAGACGGCGGAACCACTCATTGAAAATATTCTCGCTCTTCCCGTAATCGCCGTTTTTGCGCGTCAGAAGGGGGTCGATATTGTCAAGGACCCCGCGCATGCCGACGCCATTCT
>JAKIUS010000359.1 GCA_021647445.1 Geopsychrobacter sp.
TGAATAATGTTTTTACCCGGGGTTTCGGCGTAGAGCTGTTCAACCAGATCCTGGCGGCGTTGCAAGGCCGCCCGCTGGTTGATATAGCCCTTATCGGTAATTTCGTTGGCATCACTGTCGGGCGGTTCACTCATCAGCATGATACGGGCGATGCGGGTTGCCGAGCCGGATTGGGCGGCATTGTACTTTTCCAGCGCCTGACGCAGAAAACTTTCAACTTCGGGACGGCAGATCAGCTCTTGCGGGGTGATATCCTCGGTAATGTCTTTGCAGAGTCCTTTGCAGGCGGCAAGGTTCGGCCAGCCAAGAATCCCGACATCTTCCCGGTCTTGGCCGGTGACCAGAGCGAACTGCAGGATTGGTGCAGCGGCCGCCAGGACAGCAACCCGCAGCAGTCCAACCCGGACCCAGGTACCACTGATCAGTTTAAAATCTTCAGCCACCCGGCCATCAAAAGAGATTCCCCTGGAGGGATCATCGGGGTCAACAAAGCGCCCTGCATCGCCGATCAGGTAGTAGCCCTCTTCATCGAAGGCGGCGGCGGTCAGATCGGGACGCCGAAAATAGCCGGGAGTAACGTTGGGCCCCTTGACACGTAATTCGTAGCTGTCGCCGTTGGGCAGCATTTTGAGCGAGACTCCGGGACAGGGGACTCCGATGACACCGGCTTTTTCAAGCGGGAAATGAGCGGCAGTGGCCAGTGGTGAGGTTTCGGTTGCTCCCCAGGAGGAGGTCATCAGAACCTTCTTGCCGGTGGCCTGAATCGCAACCTTCTCCAGGCGTTCCCACAGATCTTGCGGCAGGGCGGCACCGGCGTAGAAGATCAGCTGCAGGTTTTTGAAGAAGTTGTTGCGCAGCGCCTCATCCTGTTCAAGATGCGGCAACAGCATAGCGTAGCCGACCGGCACGTTGAAATAGATGGTCGGTGAGATTTCGGCCAGATTCTTGACGGTCTGTTCGACCAGACCCGGGGCCGGTTTGCCGCCGTCGATATAGAGGGTTCCACCCTGATTGAGCACCAGATTGAAGTTGTGATTGCCGCCGAAGGTGTGGTTCCAGGGCAGCCAGTCGACCAGCACCGGTGGCGTCTGATCGGTAAACGGCCAGATCTGGGCCAGCATCTGCTGATTGGCGCAGAGCATGCCCTGGGTGTTGATGACCCCTTTGGGTTGGCCGGTCGAACCGGAGGTGTAGAGGATTTTTGCGACGGTTTTTGCCCCAACCTGAGCCAGCGCCCGTTGGACATCCTCGGTTGGTGCGGTTTTGAGCAGTTCGGTAAAGGGTGTCGAGGGCTGTTCGGGGAGCTCTCCTTTGCTAACAACAATTTCGACTCCGGCAAGATTAAGACTGGCGAGGGGGGCGGTAAAGGGCGCGGCATCGACAACATAGATCAACCCCGGACAGACCTCTTCGAAGATAAAATGCAGCTTGAGATAATCTTGACTGAGCAGCGAATAGGGGACCGAAACCGGAATCAGCGGTACCCCGGCATAAAAACAGCCGAGCATCAGCAGGGCGTGATCAACGGAGTTGCCGGAGAGGATCATCACCGGGCGGTAGGGGCCCAGACGCCTGTCAAGCAGGGCCTGTGCGATGGCATTGGCCTGCTGGTCGACTTCGGCGTATGAGAGTCTGCGCCAGTCACCGCTATCGGTTCGTTCGGCGAGAAAGGTGCGCTGCGGGGTCTGCTGCGCCCAGTGCCGCAACCGCAATCCCAGGTTTTCGGAATAGGGCTGCAGCGGGGTTGCCGACGAGAAGATATAACCGCTCTCGGCGCTCCCTTTAATAGAGATCTGTGGCGCAGCAAAATTAAGAGCGGCGAATTCAGCAGGATTCATGGCGAACCTCCAGCCGGAAGCAGATTAGCAGAATTGTCGTGCGGCTTAAAACGGGTAGCTCCCTGCGGCGCTGGCCGCTGCGGCGAGTTGCCGCTTGGCATTTAACAGGTCGCTGGGAAGGTAGTCACTCAGCCGGTTGACCGTTTTCAGCAGGTCGGCCAGTTGTGCGCCCTTTATCCCATAGGCGGCGCAACGTCTGGCGGTTTGCTGGATTTGGGCGCAGAGCTCGAAGCTTGCCGTTTGTACAACGGCCTTAAGCAGAGATTGTTTCTGTTCGCTGGCCTCCAGTTGAACCTTGTCGGCGCGTAAAATTATGCTCTCCAGGGCAAAGATATCGATTGCCAGATCGCCGAGAGCCAGCAGAACCTCCTGCTCATCACGGTGTGATTCCACGGCCTTCAGCAGGAGCAGGAATAGCTTTTTAAGGCGGTTCAGCAGCGACTGTCCATTGTCTGCGGATCTGATTTCATGCTCCCGAAGCTCCTGTTCCTCGGCCCCTGTCTGGGTGAAGAGCGCGAGATGGCCCCTGTCGGCACGGCGCAACAACAGAGTCGGAATCAACATGCGGTTGATCTCGTTGGTCCCCTCGAAGATGCGGTTAATCCGTTCATCGCGGTAGAAACGTTCGATGGGGTAGTCCTGCATATAGCCGTAGCCGCCATGAATCTGTAACGATTCATCGACGATCCCAGCCAAGGTATCGCTGCAGAAGACTTTGGCCATGGCACATTCGCCAGCGTATTCCTCGATCGCTTTTTGATAGTCTGCGTAGTAGGTGTTGCTGCTGCGGTCGAGGGTCGCAAGCCGTTCATCCAAAAGCCCGCTGACTCGGTAGAGGAGCGATTCGGCGACAAAGATATTGCTGGTCATGTCGGCAATCTTTTCCTGGATGGCCCCGAAAGCGGCAAGGTACTGACCGAACTGTCTGCGTTGGCTGGCGTAGGTCACCCCTTCGCGGAAGGCCGCCTTGGCCGCGCCTAAAACCGTAGCCGCTAATTTCAAGCGGCCGATATTGAGGACGTTGAAGGCGATTTTATGCCCCTTGCCCACTTCGCCGAGCAGGTTGGCAAGCGGGACCCGGACATTTTCCAACACCACTTGGGCGGTTGAACTTCCTTTAAGGCCCATCTTCTTCTCTTCTTTACCGATGGAGAGTCCGACACTCTGTCGTTCGACCAGAAAGGCCGAAAAGTGCTGACCGTCGATCTTGGCAAAGATGGTGAACAGGTCGGCAAAGGCGGCGTTGGTGATGAACTGCTTGACGCCGTTGAGTAGATAGCAGGAGCCGTCGTCTGAGAGGGTCGCGGTGGTGCGGGCGCTTAGGGGATCACTGCCGCAATCCGGCTCAGTCAGGCAG
>JAKIUS010000360.1 GCA_021647445.1 Geopsychrobacter sp.
AGATGCCCACAACCGACTGTCAAGGGGTTGTGGGCATCAAGATTGTGGTTTAGCTCAGGGCTGATTTTAGTTGCTGGTATAAAAAACCGCGATACCCCGGGCGATACTGTCTCCAACGGCGGTCAGGCTGTGCAGGTCGCTTGAATCCCAATACACCGAATCTCCAGGCTCAATCAGATAGGTTTCATCGCCGTGTCGCAGTTCGATTTTGCCTTCAAGCAGATAGAGAAATTCTTCGCCGGGATGTTGAACCGCACTGGTATGTTCGGCCTGATGCGGGTCAAATTCGACCATGAAGGGTTCCATGTGCTTATGCTTTTTGCCGTAAGCCAGCGAATGGTAGCGGTAGGGTTGAGGTGTCCCACCGCGCTTGGGACGGCGGTGGAGTGGATTGGCATCCCCGGCCCGAACCACCAGGCACTTCTGCGTGTTATCTTCCTCTTCGAAGAAGGTCTGTAGCGGCACCTTGAGCGCTTTTGAAATGCGTAACAGAGTCGCTAAGGGCGGGATGACCTGTTCATTTTCAATCTGCGAGAGCAGCGGCTTGGAAAGCTCTGTCTCCGTTGAAAGGTCCTGCAGGGTCATCCGCCGGTTCTGGCGCAAATCACGAATCTGCTGGCCGATGCCTAGTTCCTTAACTTCTGCTCTGAATTCATCCATGCCGAGACCTGTTCATTTAATTGGTTAAGAGGAGTTGAAAGTGATCTGGGGTGGCTGATGTCAAATACACGATCAGGCCAAGCCTTCGGTCATGCTGGAATCGGGCTTCGCTTCAATCCAGATATTTTAGCAAGGTTGACATTCGATTCCCCTTAATTTTTAGTCTTCTCTGGCGTTAAGGTCAAGGATTATCAAACATGATTCTTCTTGGAGGCCTTGGGTATGTCCCAATTTTCAGGGCATTTCCCCCTATGGTCATTCGTCAAAGACGGTTCTTATGTGTTAAAGTCAAACAGTCTTTTATCCTTTTTGCTTCAGGATTTTCTTCATGCCTGCTTTTCCCTTTCGTGCTCTGTTGTTCGATCTTGATGGCACTCTGCTGCAGGTCGAGATGCGTCATTTCATCTCTCGTTATGTTGCGGGATTTCATGCCCGTTGCTGTGACCTGGTAGACCTCGACCCCTTGCAACGTGCGATGCGTGCCGCTATTCATCTGTTGCTTCAGACTGAAACCGAGGGGCCGACGAATGAAGATCGCTTCTTCGCTTTTTTAGCGGAACGGTTGCAGTTGGATGAAAGTGTTCTGCGCGAGCGTTTTGCTTTGTATCTGGCGAATGATCTCGAGTCTTTATCGGGTGGGGTTCGGCCGATCCCAGAGGTTGGCCCTCTGTTAGAGCTCTGTTTGCAATCTGGTGTGCCTTTGGCGTTGGCAACAAATCCGGTCTTTCCCAGGGCTTTAACCGAGGCACGCTGCCGCTGGGTTGGGATCGATATCGCCAGCTTTTCTCACCTGACATATTTTGAAAACAGCCATTATTGCAAGCCGCAGGGTGGGTATTTTCTCGAGGTTGCGACCGAGCTCGGCGTTGAGCCTGAGAGTTGTCTCATGATTGGCAATGACACCAGTCATGATCTTTCTGCGAACCAGGTCGGCATGACCACCTGGTTGTTGGATCCCTTTCTTCTTGAACGCGAAGGGCCGAGCTGGAAACCGGATCATCGCGGCAATCATCAGCAGCTTCACGATTTTATAAGTGCGCAAATCGGTGATTGAGTCCTTTTGTGGCCGGGTGGGGAAATAGCTTGATGATTTCGGGAGAAATTACTACACTCGATAGAATTATCTCTGTCCACTCACCTGCTTTAAGCAGGGTTAAATATGGAGGCTGCTATTTATGGCACGTCTGGTAGAAAATCCTGATCTGGCATTTAGACTCGCCCGAGCGATTGTTTCGGATGTTGCACTCTATAACCCCGAGAAGGTCGAAGAGGGGATCAAAAATGATAGCATCTTCACCCTGATGACCGATGAACTGGATGAGGGTCGGCAGCATTTCTTATCGCGGGTATCTCCAGACCTTGCTGATCGAGAACATTTGTATGAGCGGGCAATCGTCGATGTCATGATTAAACAAGCGGGTAAAATTGAGAGTTCTATCTGGTAGATGGAAGAGTTACGGAAGCTTGTCTTTTCCGAGGAGCGTCAGCCTGAGCGCCTCGATCTGTTTGTTGGCGGAGAGTTGCCCGGTGTCAGCCGGGTGCAGATAAAGCGCTTGATCGATGAGGGCTGTATCCTTGTTGATGGCGATTCAAGCAAGGCAGCGGCGCGCTTGCGCGGCGGCGAAGTGATCAGCATCAGCCTGCCAGAGCCGCAACCTGCGAGTGCCCAGCCTGAAGCGATTCCGTTGCAGGTTCTGTTTGAAGATTCCGATCTCATTGTGATTGACAAGCCCGCCGGGTTGGTGGTACATCCGGCGGCTGGCCATGCCAGCGGGACACTGGTCAATGCACTTTTATTTCACTGTGGCGATCTGTCAGGAATTGGCGGTGAGTTGCGGCCCGGCATTGTTCATCGTCTCGATAAGGATACCTCCGGGGTGATGGTAGCGACCAAGAATGATGCGACCCATATCGCTTTAGCCGCGCAGTTCAAGGAACACTCGGTTAATCGGCGCTACCTGGCCCTGGTTCATGGACTTTTATCCCCTGCTAGCGGGCGGGTTGATCTGCCGATTGGTCGTCATCCGACCCATCGCCTGAAGATGTCGAGCAAGGGGCGGCAGACAAAATCAGCAGTCACTCATTGGCGGGTACAGCGTCTGTTCGAGACCGATCGTCTTAGTCTGGTTGAGTTTCGCCTGGAGACGGGGCGTACGCATCAGATTCGGGTTCATTTTTCAGAGCAGAATATGCCGCTGGTCCATGATCCTCTTTATGGTGGTCGTGGTCGAACCGCCGATTTGCAGGATCAAAAATTACGTAAGCTGGCGCAACAGTTGCCGGGGCAGGCATTGCATGCACGCTTACTTGGTTTTGTTCATCCACGCAGCCAGCAATATATCGAGTTTGTTAGCGAGCCGCCACCGGTCTTTGGTGCGTTGCTCGATTATTTAAGCCAAAAATATGCACAAGTTGAAGACGAATCAGGTTGTGGGCAGGAGTCATTATGAAGAGATGTCGTGTGGATAAAATTAGCTACCTTGAGCCGCATTGGGCCACAGGAACCCAACTGAACGCCGGATTTTCCACG
>JAKIUS010000361.1 GCA_021647445.1 Geopsychrobacter sp.
ATATAGCGGACCGGAGAGGATTCCAACAACAGATCGTCACTACCAAGCTCATCATTCTCCGAGGTTTTGAGGCGGATTTCTTCTTCTTTAACTCCCAGTTTTTCGAGCAGGTATTCACGGGCATCTTCGGCATGAATAAAGGCTTTGTCGCGCTGATCCTTGCCGGTTCGCTCTACCCTGACCAGCATGATCGGTCGGATATAACGCCCGCTTTCATTCTGGAAAGAGACTGCCTCTTGTGTTAATTCGTCGAGTCTGGCGTGAGCCAGGGTCAGAGTCTGCTTCCAGCCACCTTTCTCCTCATTGATAACGTTGATCGGTAACTTGATCATCTCTTCGTCTTTCAGATCACCGCCAGGAACATTCACCAGCATATTTGACTGATGCCTGCCTTTAGTGTTGGGGGTTGCTGAAAGTTCAAGGATAAAGCGTGGATTAAAACCACCCAGGGTGTCGCGAGCGGTATCGGAATAGGCCTTGTGCCCCTCATCGACGATGACCACCGGGCGCACCAGGCGCAGGGTGTTGCCGAGACTCTGCTTGATTGAGAGCGATCCCGGCACAATCCCGTCCTTCCAGCCCATCTCGGCCAGATCGTTGATATCGAGATTACGCACCTGTTCCAGCAGCTGATGGTTCGCCCCGCTGTCATCTTCGGGTGGGAAAAACGAGGTGAATCGTCCGCTGTCACGGAACAGCCGCAGGGTTTCTTTTGATTTACGCGCCGCAGACGGCAACATCAACAGCATAACGCAGAGCTGGCCTTCGACATCGCGCCGGGTAAACGCATCCCTCTTTTCGAGCATCTTTACCCGACCGCCAGAGGCGCGTTCGAGAATTTGCCGATAGGGATGTTCACGATTGGCCAGATGTTTCCAGGTTTGGCGATAGATCGCATCGGAAGGGACAACCCAGAGCACGAAACCGGTTTGGCGTTTGAAAAAATCGGTCTGTATCCGCTCCAGGGCACAAGCGGCAAGCAGGGTTTTACCGCCCCCGGTCGGCACTTTCAGGCAGACATTGGGGATGGATCGATCCAGACCATCACGCCGAATCAGATAGGGCAATACTAATTCATTGCCATCCTTGTCACGGCCGAAGGGCAGAACCCGCTCTTTATTGAGCAGATCCCAGCTTTTCTCACAGGGTTCACCAAGGTCAATGTCCAGCCCCTGCTCCGCCATGACCTGTTCGGCTTTTGCGATCTTTTCGGTTTGTTCGCTGAGGGTTGTCAGATAATGGTCAATCTTGTTCAGCACCCCCTGCTGATATTCTTTTAGTTCCATCGTTCAGCCCCCCAGAATGCGATGGACGGCATAGGGCAGTTGGCAGAATTCAAGCCGTTTTTGGGTCAACTCCTTCTGGCTCATGAATTTTGCCACAGCAAAGACGATGCTGCGTTTGCCGGTTGTATTGTTTTTGCCGATCACCTCAACCCGCTCTGCGTTCAATGCCGAGTCGTTGGAGCGCAGCCAGACAGCATCCGGCTGATAAAAGAGGTGGATTCGGAACAGATCGGTTTCGCCGACAAAACCGTCTGCGGCAGGCTTGGCGACTTTATCGAGAGATTGGCCGGTGGCGGTATAGAAAACATAGCGGGCCAGGGCCTCGAAAGAGGGCAGCCCCTTGCCGGTGAGCAGAGATTCAATCTCAATCGGCTCGCCCAGGGTGCAATAGGTGAAGCTGCCGCCGAGGCCCGGTGCTTTCTCCTCAATCTTTCGTTCGCCGGTGACGGTCAGTACACCGTCTTTGAGTTCTTTTTTGACCTTGTCGAATTCAGCGCCTTTGGTCTGCTCGATGTGCTCGACTTCGCGGAGAATCATCTGCGTCGATTTGGAAAAATTGCTCCAGGTGATTTTCTTGGAATAGAGTTCTTCGCGTTGGGTGCCTTTAAAGGGGTAGCCTTTGATGACGCGCCGGACGCGCTCAGCGGTCAGGGTGTCGGCGTACTCTTCGCACTCGATGAGGATGAAACGACGGTTGCTGTTGTCCTTCTCATTGGCCTTGAGAACGGCATGAGCGGTGGTGCCGGAACCGGCGAAGGAGTCTAGGATGATGGAATCCGGTTTAGAAATTAAGTCAACAATTCTGTTCAAAAATTCAATAGACTTAGGGAAGTCAAACAATCTTTCGCCTAAGATTTTGTCTACTTCATCGGCACCTGACTGCCCTTTCAGACCAGCCCAAAAACTTGAGATCGGCATTCTTTCAGCTGTTTCGTCAAGAAACCTCTTTTTCCGGGGCTTTCCTGTTTTTGGATTCTCGGGCCAATAAATCCGATTTTCGTCGAGAAGAGCTTTGAAGCCAGACTCATCCGTGATCCAGCCTCGTGCCGGATCAGGCCCATAAATATCCCCTGTTATATGATTGACAATTGGATAGTGAAGGTTTGGCCTTTGGCTTGCGGTTGCTTTTCCTGTCAGAGGATCCGTAACATAATCACCCCTTACATCCTTGTCCGGATTTGAAAAATCGCTGCGATCAATCACTCGGCCACTGAGGGACAAGGCTGACTTAGAGATAAAAATCACATATTCATGATCGACAGAAAGCTTACTTTTAACTCGATTGTCTGTGTTTCTCGTTTTCCAGCAACAGATTTTAATCTGATTTTCTTCTGGGCAGAAAAATTCATCTAAAAGCAATATGAGCTTTGAGAACTCGTTATCATCGATACTAATCACCATTACGCCTGTTTCGGACAACAATTCATACAACAAATTCAACCGCGGCCACATCATGCACAACCACTTGTCATGTCGCTCCAGATCCTCCTTATCCACCGGGTTCGCCGCCTTCTTCAACCATTCCTTCATCAGCGGTGAGCGCACATTGTCGTTGTAGCACCAGCCCTCATTGCCGGTGTTGTAGGGCGGGTCGATGTAGATCATCTTGACCTTGTTGAGGTAGGTTTCTTGCAGCAGCTTGAGGGCATCGAGATTATCGCCCTCGATGTAGAGGTTCTGGGTGGTATCAAAGTCCACACTCTCCTCCTTGCACGGGCGCAGGGTCTTGGCGATGGGGGCATTGGCAGTGAGCAGGGCTTCCCGCTTCCCCGGCCAGTCCAGCCGATAGCGCTCGCGTGGGCCCTCGACGATGTTGTCGCTAAGCTCCTGGCGAAGTTGATCGAAGTCGATCGCCCGCTTCAGCGAGCCGTCGTCCGCCTCGGTCTCGGTGAGGCAGTTCGG
>JAKIUS010000362.1 GCA_021647445.1 Geopsychrobacter sp.
GATATGGGTTCGTTATGGTCATCACCTTCCACAAGCACCGTAAACAGCCCGGTGATCGACCCCTTTTCAATGCCCGGCCCGGCCCGTTCCAGCAATCTGGGCAGTTCGGTGAAGACAGTGGGCGTATAGCCCTTGCTGGCCGGGGGTTCGCCGCCGGCAAGGCCGATTTCTCGCTGGGCCATGGCAAAACGTGTCACGCTGTCCATCAGGCACAAAACATCATTGCCCTGATCCCGAAAATACTCGCTGATCGTCAACGTCATATAGGCTGCTTGCCGCCGCATGAGTGCCGTTTCATCGGAGGTAGCCACAACCAGAACGCTCCGCGCCAGCCCTTCTTCGCCCAGATCGTCTTCAATAAATTCCTGCACTTCCCGGCCCCGCTCACCAATCAGGCCAATGACCGATACGTCCGAGCGCGCATAACGGGCAAACATGGACAGCAAAATTGATTTACCCACCCCGGAACCGGCCATGATCCCCATTCTCTGCCCCTGCCCGCAGGTGAGAAGTCCGTTAATTGATCGCACCCCCAAATCGAGGGCCTGCACGATCTGGTCACGATCCATCGGACTGACCGGCTGGGCATAAAGCGGGAATTCCTGTTCTAATTTCGGCGCAGGTCGGTTGTCGAGAGGTACGCCCAAGGCGTCGATCACCCGGCCAAGAAGTTCGTCACCCACCGGCAGGGTGGCACTATCGCGCACCACCCGGATCAGGCTGCCGGGCCCGAGTCCGCGCAGATCACCGAGCGGCATCAACAACGCCTTGGAATCACGAAAACCGACCACTTCAGCGGGAATCTTTTCGCCGCCACCGAGCGGGATCAATTCGCAGAGGGTGCCAACGGTCGATGCGGGACAGAAACCTTCGACCACCAGGCCAACGATCTGGGTCACCTTGCCGCTGACGTTTAAGGGATTGATGCCACGGATGCACTCAACAATATCCATCATCCGTTCTCCGCGACAACTCCAGCAAGGGTCTGGTGAATCTTTTCGAGTTGACTCTCGATGGTTGCATCGACATCACCAAAATCGGACTCAACCCGACAGCCACCGGGAGTGATTGTAGCATCGGCAATAATAGAGATATTCTTCATGCCGCTGATACTGGCGAGAAACAGGGGCTTCTGCTCATTAACAAGATCAAGGTCTAGGGCGCTGACCCGAATCCGGTAAGAATCCGCCTGCACCGATGAATTCAGGGCATTTTCGATGACCGACAGAACAATCTCAGGCTCCAGTTTCAGCGAACGTAAAATCACCTGTTCACTGATCGCCATCACCATACGCAACATATCCTGATTGCTGTTACGCGCCACCTTCTCACGTAACTGATTGACCTCATCTAAGGCCTGAAGCAGAGCCTGAAGGGTGCTCTCCAGTTTCGATTCAACGACACTGGCTCCCTCCTGCTGACCACGTTTAAAAGCCTCGTTGACTTCGCTCTGCTGATGCGGGCTCGCCGACAACGCTGCCGAGGAGCTTTCGGCCACGGCATTGACACTCGCTTGACTCTTTGCAAAAGAACGAAATTCAAAACTCTCCAGTTCGACATACTCCTGACCGCGATAAACCTTAGACAAGTTCATCGCCGCCACCTCCACGACCCGGAATTACCAGGGAGCCATCCTCTTCAAGCTTGAGTGCGACCTTGACGATCTCCATCTGCATCACCTCAACCTCTGAGAGTTTTCGCGGTCCCATGGCATCCAGATCTTCCTCGATCATATCGGCGGCGCGCTGGGAGATATTCGAATAGACGAGGGCCTTAAGTTCATCGGAAGCAGTCTTAAGAGCCAGGGTCAGACTGTCCGTACTCACCTCACGTAATACGGTCTGCATCGATCGACCATCCAAGGCCACCAGGTCTTCAAAGGTGAACATGCGGCGGCGAATCTCTTCGGCCAAGTCGGCGTCGGCAGCTTCGATCCCGGGCAACACCTGATCAGCCCCCTTCTCCATACTGCCGAGGATTTCAACCACCTTATCGACTCCGCCGACCTGCTTTTTATCCTGGCTGACCACCGCACCAATCTCACGCTGCAGGGCATCCTCAATCCGCCCGATCACCTCGGGTGAGACATTCTCGATCTTGGCAATGCGGTACAAGAGTTCGCCACGCAGATCCTCCGGCAGCTCCATCAACACCCGACTGGCGTGATCCTCCTTCTGGGTTGACAGGATCAACGCTACCGTCTGCGGATGCTCTGTTTCGAGCAGACTGGCGACCATGCGTGGGTGCATCTTGGAGATCGTCTCTAAGGGGCGACCTTCGATACCTGCGGTGACCTGATCGATGAGATATTCAGCCCGCTCATGGTTTTCACCACCCAAAATTGCGTTTCGGGCGAAGACATCCCCCTTGATGTAGACGCGCAGGTCATTCCCTTTCGCTTCTTTATATTCCTCAAGGACGGCACGGGCCAGTTCAGGATCGATATGCTCCATATCGATCATGCAACGGCTGATATCGCGCACCTCGCTATCCTCGAGAGACTCGAAAATATGCGCCGCCGCCTCCTCGCCGAGACACAGCAGCAGGATCGCCGCCTTCTGACTTCCAGATAATCGTTCAACAGCCTTCAACGTTCTATGCTCCACGACAGATAATTATAAGTTGGTCCGAAAAAAAGATGAGTTTTTACCCTTAACTGACCTCTTCACGCAACCAGGTCTTCACCACCTGCACCGGTGCCTGATCGCCACCTAAGACCTCCTGACGGATCTGCGCAAGAGGATCGCCGGGGCCGCCCAAAAGCGGCACTTCCGCCTGCAATTCGGCTTCGAGTTCACTGACCGTCTTCATAGGCGTCACCTGTTCTTTTGCTCCGCGCATGGTTTTGAGCAATGGACGCAAGAAGAGCAGATAGGCCAGAAGAGCGGCAAGACTCAACAAAGCGTATTTGATCAGCGGCATATAAGGATAAATCTGATTGATGGGCGAAGGGAGCGGCAGCGGTTCATCGAGAAATTCTGTTTCAAACGGCATGGAGACAACCGTTAGGACATCGCCGCGCCGGTCATTAAGCCCCAGAGCACTGCGGACCATTTTTTCGATTTCCTGCAACTCGGCCGCTTCCCGTGGAACTGTTGTCGGCTTGGAACCCTCGGCGCCCGGCATAGTCTTATCGGCAACCAAAACCGAGACCGACAGATTTTTGAGCGTCCCGACCTACTGCACCA
>JAKIUS010000363.1 GCA_021647445.1 Geopsychrobacter sp.
CTGAACATACTGGGTACGCAAAGCGTTGGTCACGGCAGCATAATCAGTCGAACCGGCTTTTTCGATTGCGTTCAACAGAGCAAGAGCTGCGGAGTAACCTTCCTGAAAAAATGCGCCGGGCTCACCGCCGTATTCAGCTTCGTACTCAGCTGTTGATTCGGCATTGATCGTGATCTTGGACAGATCACGTGGGCCGGTAACATAAGCACCATCAGCAGCAGCGCCAGCAACTTTGAGGAAGCTATTATCCTTAACACCATCGTCAGAGATAAAAATAGTCTTCAACCGTTTACGCTTCATTTGCGAAACAAGTTTGGACGCTTCTGGATGGTAACCTCCAAAAATCAACGCTTCAGCTTTATTGCGACGAACCTTCTGGATGATTGATGAATAGTCCATTGCCCCCGGAGTAATTCCCTCGAACAGAACCACTTCAACCTTGCCGGATTCATCAAGGTACTTTTTGGCGAATTCAGCAAACCCTTTACCGTAATCACCCTTGTCGTGCAATACGGCAACTTTTTTTACCCCCAAGGTATCGATAGCAAAGTCGACGGCCATTTTAGCCTGCATGTCATCAGAAGCGATGGTGCGGAAAAAGTTGGGATAATCTCCAGACTGGGTCAAGCCAGGGTTGGTTGCTGAAGGGGACATAACCGGAATCTTGGCATCTTTGTAGATTCCAAGCGCCGCCTTGGTCGCCCCCGAACAGATATGACCGAGCACCACATCGGCCCCCTGAGTCACCAACTTGGTCGCAGTATTGGTCGCAATTTCAGGCTTACACTGGTCGTCTTGAATGAGCAATTCAACCTGTTTCCCGAGAATGCCACCATTGGCATTTATCTTCTTGACGACAAGCTGAGCGGCCCTCATGGCTGGAATTCCATAAGGGGCCAGATCCCCACTGTGAGGACCGGCAACACCGAGTTTGATAGTGTCTGCAGCCAGCACTGGACTCACCAGAGAGATGCAGGCCACCAGTGCGGCCAGAAGTAGAGTAAAACGTTTCATTGAGAAGACCTCCTTAGCTAGATTTAAGTGATAAGAAAACAATGTTTGATCAGATTTGTCTAGTATATAGTTGAATCAATCTGCCGGGTCAAGAATAAAGCCACGCGATATCAAAACAGCACTTGAGAACCAATTACAGGTGGCGGCAGTCGACCAGTTATGGCGAATATCCGCCGGCACCTGACACCAATCATGAAAACCCGTACAGCCCTCACACCCGACAACCTCAAGGCCTTTGATGACAGGGACTCATAACAGGGCATTAGCCCCGCGGCGCATTTCATCGACCATCTGTTGCACCACCTCCACTGCGGCAACCATTTTGCCAGCCTTGCTCATTTCAAGGAAGAATTGATCTAACTCACCGACCGACAACACAGTGCTAACTTTCTTGACTAACTTCTCAACCTGAGTGACACCAAACTGCCCGATATGCCGTTCGGCAATCCCACGCATCAAGACCAAAAACCGATCACGGCGCATATCAAGTTCACGGTCACTCAATTCACCACTCTTCGCTTCGCGTTTCTTGCGTTCGGAAAGCAAGCGATTGCGGGCCTTCTCCCACATGGGACCAAGGTCAGCCGAAGCCATAAGATCGGCCATGCGCGTGCCTTCGGCCGTCACAGTCGACAAAAGATCAAGTTGAGCACCGGGCTGTAATGCAACCGAAGCGGCAATATCGGCCGTTGTTTCGAGCTCAATGGAACCCTCATGGATAAAACCGAGGGCATGACCTTCTTCATAAAAGATCAAAGCGACCTGATCCTCGGTATAGATACGCAAGCAACCTGTCAAACGATCATGACTAATGCGCCCAAGCAACCCCTTAATATCGATCAGTTTGATATCTTGGCCATGGTAAATATATTCGCCATGCAAGAGCGCATGAATGTTCATGGCGACCTCTGACGCGAGACGGTAAATATTGAGTACGGCATTACCGAGAATCGACATCTCAAAGATTCGCGAAATCGCATCGTAGGCGATAATACGCCCCTCGGCATCGGTATCCTGCATCAGGGCGCTGATCAAATGTCCATTTTCAAAAATGATAATTCCGGTGCCGACTGGCGAATCAAAGCGCAGATAGCCCGAAAACTGACTATCGACAAGTTTGTCCATCGCTTCGGGGAGATTAACCCGCGCGGGATTAACCCTCTCTTTAACCGGACTCCCCTTGGGAAGAAGAATCATACCGACCTCTTTTCAACAGACCTTCTGGTCGTTTACCAGAAGCTAAAAAACAACCAAGCAATGCGATCAATCAACCCCTCGGCAGAGGGGTTACGATCCTTATCATAGCTCGGGGGCAAGACGTGAGCGCAGGCGCTTACGTAAACCCGCACAGCAACTCCTCCATTTCGAGCTTAAAACCCTTATCCCGGACACTGCCGGATAAACAAACACCAGCGCCGGTTGTTGTTCCGCCAGGGTCCGATTGGTCGCATGACGCAGTAAATTTTGCCAACCACTCCCAGGGGCCGGATCAAGCAACAACGACTCAAGCAATAAGCCATCATCTTCGGCCACCAGCAGCCGCAGTTGTGGGACAAGACCTACCCCCTCAACACCGGTACGCAAGATGGCCACCTGACCCGTTTGCCAGAAAGGGCCAGCGGCCGTCGCCCACAGCAGATCCGCCATGCAGGCCGCATGGACCAACCAGCGATTACGTTGAGGTAGAGATTCGCAATAGTGCGCTGCCTGCGCATGGGCCAAACGCTGACAGAGCGGACATATCAGCTCGATACGTCTTGCACTTGAAGGTAATATTTTGTCCTGCCTCAGGCGCTGAAGTCGGCAAGCTGTATCAGGGCCATCTTTATATCGATTCAGAACGAGTTGCGCCATCTGCACGAGTAACCGATGAACCGGCCCCTGAGGCATGCGGGTAAGAACCGTACCACCCTGCCCCTTAGTTCGCTGCGACAAACGCTCATCCTGACAAAAAATATCATTCAAAACCTGACAACCACGTTCTTGGGCGGCAAAACGTAAAAACTCCAAGGAGGTAACCGGCTCCAAAAGTGCTGGGATCAACCACAGCATCTGGTCATTGCCACCTCCTATTTTTAATTCACGGCGGATCTGACTCAGCGCTGCGAGTCCCGCAGCCTCCCGAACGGGTGTCAAAACCAGATCGGCGGCATGCAAGGAAGCAACTGC
>JAKIUS010000364.1 GCA_021647445.1 Geopsychrobacter sp.
ACTTCCATGCGAGCGACTTCCAAGTGATCGATCGCCATCAGGCTGCTCCCGTTTGCGCGATCAACCGCTGGTAACGCTGGCCGATCTGACTGATATAACGGGTTAAACCGAGTTGATCGGGAAACTCACCCCGCGTCAGACAGACCGGGTGAGATAAAAATTGACGAGTAAAAGACCAGGTCTGCCAGCGACCGGGGAGGCTGCCCGCACGCCGCCACAAGGTAAAGCTTGGGCTCACCCCGCAAGCATCGCGAGCAACGGCCAGTGCTTTGCCGACCATTTCGGGGGAGCAGCCCTGCGCGACCAGAGCAAAAAGCAGGCGCTCCTGGCAATCGGGGATCTCGGGGTAGTTACGGTAATGCTTGGCCAAACTCTCGGTGAACGCTGCCAATTCATCTTCGCCATTCAGCCGGACGATCTCACCTGCTGCCTTGACCCAGAGCCAGCCGAAACAGGTCAGATCATCGAGGAGCTCGGGGAATCGATCTGAGACGACCGCGATAATGGTGGTGTCGAGCATCTCTTTCACTGGATAATCACCTCAAGGGCTTCGACTTCGACGCCGTTCCGCAGAGCCAACTGAATCAGCAACACCCTGATCTGCCGTAGCTCGCGCAGGGTGGCGCTTTTTTGTTTGTTGCGGTCTTTTTCGCAAGCAACCCGGCAGGCTTCGCAGCTTGCTTCCGTTTGGTAACGGGTGCCCCATGGGGATTTTCGAAGTGCGGCTTCAATGACCCATTTGCCGATCGTGAAAAACAGCCACCAGGAAATAACCTGCATTGCAATCGCTTTATCCATGATCCCCGCCGGTCGTCGTTGTCGTTAAAGGGTTGCTTGAGCCCCGGGAGAGAGGCCAGGGCTCAAGCGGGGCCGATTAATGCTCGGCCTTATTATTGGCTGCCAGCACCATTGGCAATCGCGTCAGCTTCATCTTGAGCGGCTTCGACGATTGCTGTCGCCTCGGTTTCGGCATTAGCAATAATCTGTTCTGCCTGCTTTTGCGCGTCAGCGATCAGCTTGTCTGCTGCGACAGCCTTCTTGTCGGCCGTGGTCTCCTGACCAGGCTTACGCGGCATCTCAGCGTCACCAGCCTCGATCAGCGCCTCGGCCTCGGCCTTGGTGCAGTCAAACTCGGCGGAGTCGGTCCCGGGAGTGCGGTACTTGCCTTTGTATTTGACGTTATTCAGAGCAACAATTTTCACGGTGGCACCTCTTTCTTTGAATCCGGTGAGGGGTGAGGAGCGAGGGGTGAGGGGTTAAGACCTTACGCCTGACCCCTTACGCCTCACCCCTCACGGAACCTAAACGACCTTGGCCGATACGAAGGCATCAGGCTGCAACAGGCCAGGCAACGGAGCCGACTGGACCAGAATGAAACGCATGGACGGGTCTGGTGTCGTCCAGCTTTTCGGGAAACGCCTGACGGCAAAGTTTCCAGCATCCAGATCTTGAATTGCAGCGTAGAGCTTTTTGTTCTTCGCCTTGTCGCTGCCGAGCCACACTTTGTCGACCGGCATATATGACTTGGTGATGCCGTCATCATCGGTGAACCAGGACTGGTAGGTGTAGATATCGATATTGACGCCGATATCCCGATAGGTGCCGAGGAATGTCACACCTTCAGGCAACAGCTTCGGATCAATTTTGCCTTGCTCGATATTCTTGTTGTCGAGCTTGGCGGTAACTTTCGGGTGGTTGCTAAATGCGGCACCAGAATCGGTCCCCATCAACGCGATGGTAGAGACAACGCCCGAATCTTTGGCGTTGAGTTCGGCCCAGGTGCGCAGATCGGCGCCGGGGTCACTGTTGGCTTGGTCGGTCCACAGATCGGTCCCGGTGAGGGTGACCTTGTGCGATCCGGACATGCCGAAATCGACGGCGGTATCAACGCCATCGCCCTTGACGACGATGATGCCGGAGTCAAGAGCTTGGGCGGCCATCCATTCTTCACGAGCCGTGATGTCGTCATCGGCCTCGGCCAATAACTTGCCGGTTTTTTCGGCCAGGCGCTGGGCGTGGTTCTTGCCACCAGCATAGATCGTTTCACCGGCGTTCGGCGCAGCCAGGTCTGAGGGACTGAGGGTTTTGAGCGGCTTGACGTAGGGCGGCTCAAATGTGCTCATGGAGCGACCTTCTTTTTCGATCAGCTTGCCTTTGCGCACTGGAGAGACAAAAGGGGCCAGACGGCGTTTCCCCTTGATAATTTCGATATCGACCGCCTTGGTGCCGAAGATCTCTTCACCGGGGAAGAAAGTCCGCAGCAGAAACGTGGTTGGTCCCTGGCGCTGATCGATCGCCGCCATCATGGTGCGCGGCTTAAACAGACTGACGGTGCCGAACAGCAGCGGAGCGGTGCCGGAAGAGTTGTCCAGGCCGGTGACCTGCGGCAGGCTGTGCGCAAAAACCGGCAATCCGATAAAGGCCAGGGCAATGCCGAGCAGCAGGACCAAAGTTGAAAACAGAGCAAACCTTTTCATGGCTTAAAGCCTCCTTGTTTGAGTACCGGCACTTAAGCCGAAACAGCTTTCTTGAGGAAAATAGAGAGATCGCGCAGGGCGTCCCGGTGGGTATCGGCCGTGTCGGTGCCGCCGAAGGTCAGAGCGCCCTCGTTGAACTCGCCCGCGAGATAAACAGGGGCGAGCTGATCACCGGCTGTGGCGTCAACATCTTCGGCCAAAATGGCGTGAGGCAGCTTGACCGACGCGGTTGCGCTGGCGGTATCAACCTTCACCAGCTTGTCGGCGTTAGCGCTGTCTTTGGCCAGCACGGTGCCGCGAGCCAGAGTTAATCCAGAAAGAATGGTGCCATCACCATCCATAATAGGGAAATCACCCGCGATCAAATTGTCGGGGGTATGGGTTTCGAGTACAGCCATGGTTCTATCCTCCTTAAAGGATCGGGTTTAAATGGTTTTAACGTTGCTCATCCCAGCGACGAGACCGGCGACATTCTCCTGGTCTTTCTTGGCCTCGGTAGACTCTTCACCGGCTTCGGTAGCAGGCGGAGCATCGGGGGCATCGGCTTTGATGTTGGCCATAGCGGTCTGGCGCAGTTTGTTCTCTGCCGCAAGAACAGCCTGGGCAGCTTCGCCACCGGTGGTTTTGCCCTCGGCCGCGAGCTTGGCGACCAGCCCTTCATTGCCGGGGATCAGGGCG
>JAKIUS010000365.1 GCA_021647445.1 Geopsychrobacter sp.
AGTTTTCCGACGAACTTGCGCGGCTTCAAAATGAAAATGCCGCTATCCGGCGCGCGCTTGAGGACCAGCTTGCCAAGGCGCAAAGCGATGCACAGGCGGCGCAATCCGCGCTGACGGCGGAACTTGCGCAGGTGCGCGCGGACGCCGCCGAGGCGCGCGCCGCGCTTGAATTGCAACTGGCGCAGGTCACGTCACAGGGGGCCGGCGAAACGGCCGCCCTTAGCGATGAATTGTCCAAGGCGCGTGCGGACGCCGCCAACCGGATCGCCACGCTTGAGGCCGAACTGACCCGGGTAAGGGCCGATCTGGCGATTGCGCGCGCCAGTGTTGAAACCACCTCAGAGGACCGCGCGAGCGTCGAGGCGCGGCTGTTGCAGGCGCTGGATTCGCTGGAACGCGCACAGGCCGCCGCCAGTGACCAGGAAGTGCTGCGCGCCCGACTGGCCGCCACGCTTGCCGCGCGTCAGGCCGCCGAGGCCGACGCGGCACAAAAGCAATCGCTGGCAGAACAGCGCGCCGCCCTGTTGGCCAAGTGTGACCTCGAAAGCGGAATGGTCTATGAGTTTCCCGAGCTTCAAGGGGTTATGGGTCGTGAATATGCCTTGCTCGAAAATGAGGATCCGCGTGTCGCAACAGCCATCTATGAACATTACCTGCCGATTCAGGCCGGAGGTGAACTGCCGTCTGATGATGTCGGTGCCTTTGTTTCACTCGCGGATAAAATGGATACCCTCTGCGGCTGTTTCTGTGTCGGGCTGATTCCGACTGGAACTGCCGACCCTTATGCCTTACGGCGTGCGACCATCGGTATTTTATCGATTATTCTTGAGCGTAACTATGTGCTTTCGATTCCGGCGTTGGTCAAGCGTAGCCTGGAACTGCTGGAGAAAAAATCGCTGCGGCCCTTGGATGAGGTGGCTGCCGATATCATCGAATTTATCCGTCTGCGTCTGGTAAATATGCTGACCAGTCAAGATTATCCCGCTGATGTTGTCGATGCGGTATTGAGCGCCAGTTTTAACCAGCCGGGAGATGTCCTGGCACGCGTTAGTGCATTGTCGCAACTTAAAGGGCGTGAGGATTTTGAGCCTCTAGCGGCCGCTTTCAAGCGGGTTGTCAATATTATCAAGGGCGGTGTCACAAAGAAGGTCGATCCGAGCCTCTTTGAAGAGACCTGTGAATCTGAACTTTACGAACAATTCGAGCAGGTGCTTGGTGGTCTGCAACAACAGATTGACGCGACAGATTATTCGGCGGCACTTACGACCATCGCGGGTCTCGGCCCCGCCGTCGATGCCTTCTTTGATGGTGTCATGGTGATGGCTGAAGATGAAAAAGTGCGGACCAATCGACTGGCGCTCTTGACGGCAGTTTCACGGCTGTTTACCGACATTGCAGATTTTTCCAAGATTTCCGCCTGAGATGTGCGATGGCAGCGGGCACTGCCATTATATGGATCCGTGTAGATAGCGGGTTGAAGGGTATAAATTTCGGGGGCAGCGCAAGGGTGCGCTGATTCTCATATTCCTGTTATTGATGGCCGGGTACCGGTCATCACCCGGGAGGTTCATCATGATGAAGCTCGGGCTCGACCAAATCGATATGTCGGCATTCTGCGGTCTATTGATGTATGGCTGTGCCCGAGTTTCTTCGTTTGGCCTGACGGGTGGTGCGGTTTATCCGGTTTTTTATTGGTCGGCTCATTAAAGCTCGACTTTTTGTTAGAGACATAAGAGATGAGGAGCAGTAACAATGACAAAGTATGTGTATTTCTTTGGAGATGGGCAGGCCGAAGGCGCGAGTGAAATGCGCAATCTGCTTGGTGGCAAGGGGGCCAATCTGGCAGAAATGACCTCGATCGGTCTGCCGGTTCCCGCCGGTTTTACCATGACGACCGAAGTCTGTACCGCCTTCTACGCTAATAATCGGCAGTATCCTGAGGGTCTGCGCGATGAAGTCGCTCGGCATCTGGTTAAGGTCGAAGAATTGATGGCGAAAAAGTTCGGTGACCGTGCTAACCCATTACTGGTCTCTGTGCGTTCTGGTGCCCGTGCCTCCATGCCGGGGATGATGGATACGGTTCTCAATCTGGGGCTTAATGATGAAACCGTGCAGGGAATCATCGCCCAGAGCAACGACCCCCGTTTTGCCTATGATTCCTACCGGCGTTTTGTGCAGATGTACGCCAATGTTGTCATGGGCATGAATGGTGATGTCCTCGAAGACATTCTCGAAGAGATGAAGGATGAGCGTGGCGTCGAACTTGATACCGAGCTGTCCGCCGATGATCTTAAGCAGTTGGTTGGCCTGTTCAAAAATAAGGTTAAAGAGACCCTTGGTCAGATCTTTCCCGAGGATCCCCAGGATCAGTTGTGGGGGGCCATTGGTGCGGTTTTCGGGTCCTGGATGAATCAGCGTGCCAACACCTATCGACGTCTTAACAATATCCCTGCTTCCTGGGGCACCGCCGTCAATGTTCAGGCGATGGTCTTCGGTAATATGGGCGAGGATTGTGCGACCGGTGTCGCCTTTACCCGTAACCCGGCGACCGGTGAAAATCTCTTCTTCGGTGAATTTCTGATCAATGCTCAGGGTGAAGATGTGGTCGCAGGCATCCGCACCCCTCAGCCGATCAACAAGGCTGGTGGCGATGGCAGCCTGCCTTCGATGGAAGAGTTGATGCCTGAAAGCTACGCTGAGTTGATGACCATTCAGCAGACCCTCGAAAAGCATTATCGGGATATGCAGGATATCGAGTTTACCATCGAGAAGGGTCGGCTCTTCATGCTGCAGACCTGTAACGGCAAGCGTACTGCTGCGGCCGCTATTCGGATCGCTGTTGAAATGGTCAAGGAGGGTTTGATCGCAGAAAAGGAGGCGGTGCTGCGGGTCTCCCCCGATCAGCTCGATCAACTGCTGCATCCTTCCCTCGATCCCAAAGCGGAAAAAACTGTTACCGCCAAGGGCTTGCCTGCTTCTCCTGGCGCCGCCAGCGGGGCGGTGGTGTTTTGTGCCGATGAGGCAGAAAGTGCGGCTAAGGAGGGGCGCAAGGTCATTCTGGTCCGGATTGAGACCAGCCCCGAGGATATTCATGGCATGAACGCGGCGCAGGGAATTTTGACCGCGCGGGGCGGCATGACATCC
>JAKIUS010000366.1 GCA_021647445.1 Geopsychrobacter sp.
GGAAACGCCGGTTTTTACCTGCCTGCGATCTCCAAAAACAATTTTTTCCGCACCATCATTGTCGACGGCGCCCTGCCGCGTAAAACCTTCTCGATGGGCGAAGCCGACGAAAAACGCTTTTATCTCGAATGCCGCCGCATCCGCTAGCAGCCTGTCGGACTATCAGGGCTGAAGCGAAAATTTGGCTGCTTGAGGTCAGATTTTAGCTCATTTGAGAGTAATAGCCGTAGCTATTGGTCGAAAAGAAGCTGAAATATGGGCCAAGCAGACGAATTTGCAGCCAGTTCATGGATAGTCCGACAGACTGCTAACGACGAATTCAGTCCACCGGACTGAAAACGGACAATTTAAAACAGGGGTTTCATACATGGCGCAGATCAACCATCTGGTCTTCGATCTGGGAAAGGTTCTAATCGACTTCTCCTACTCCCAACTCTTCCCCTTTTTGAAGCGACGTGGCGCACTGATTCAGAATATTGGTGACTTTGCCGAACAGGTCGCACTGGTCGATTATGAACATGGCCGCTTGACAACCGTAGATTTTCTTCAGGGGATCAACAATCTGCTGAGTGCCCCGTTGACAGAGGCAGAAATACAGCAAGTCTGGTGCGGTATCTTTACGCCAATTCCACAAATGTTATCCCTGGCCCGACGTTTAAATCGGCAGATGAACGTCTACATCATCTCCAACACCGGTGAAATTCACTGGCAATATCTGCAGCAGCGCTTTGCACTGGCTAAACTATGTAAAGAATCCTTCGCCTCCTTTGAGGTTGGTCAGATGAAGCCCGCACCAGAAATCTACCGAACTGCCGAGACACGTTTCGATCTGAATCCGGCAGAGACTGTCTTTATCGATGATCGTCTTGAAAATGTTTCGGGGGCCATCGCCTGCGGCTGGCAGGGAATTCATCATCAATCCTACGGCCAGACCTGTGAAGCATTACACGAGTTAGGCATAAATCCGACTGCGGATATCTGACATCATGTACAAAAAACCGGCCCAAAACCTATCGGCCCTTGCAATACCACACAGAAATGGTCATAATTGACCAAAGACAACCCACACTTGATCATGCGGGATTAATCATAGGGTTTCTCCTGCCGCTCTGTATCTATGTATTGCATTAACAAGGAGAACCGGATGAAAGGCTTCAGCATTAAGAACCTGCTCCTTCTGGCGATTGGCGGTTTAATCGCAGCCTTCTTCATTTTCGATCTTGGTCAGTACCTGACCCTAGATTATCTCAAACAACAACAATCGGCCTTCGATCAGATCTATCAGCAACATCAACTTGCGATGCTGGGGACTTATGCGCTGATCTATATTCTGGTCACGGCTCTCTCACTACCGGGCGCGACAATCATGACATTGGCTGGTGGCGCACTGTTCGGTCTATGGACAGCGCTGCTGGTCGTCAGCTTCGCTAGCAGTATCGGCGCGACCCTGGCCTTTATCGTCTCACGCTTTTTGCTGCGCGACTGGGTCCAAAACCGTTTCGGAGACAAACTTGAATCGATCAACAGAGGCGTTGAGCGCGAAGGAGCCTTTTACCTTTTCTCTCTGCGCCTAGTGCCGATCTTCCCCTTCTTCATCATCAATCTGGCCATGGGCCTCACCCCGTTAAAAGCCGGACTCTTCTACCTTGTCAGTCAGATCGGCATGTTGCCCGGCACCTTCGTCTACGTCAACGCCGGAACCCAGATCGGTCAACTCGAATCGGCGGCGGGGATTCTCTCGCCACAAATCATTCTGAGTTTCGCCCTACTCGGCATCTTCCCCTTATTGGCGAAGAAAATCATCGACATGCTTAAGGCGCGTAAGATCTATGCGAACTACGCGCGGCCACAACGCTTTGACTACAACCTGGTGATACTCGGTGCGGGCAGCGCCGGGCTGGTCTCCGCCCTGATCGGCAGTGCGGTCAAAGCGAAGGTTGCACTAATTGAAAAAGAGAAGATGGGCGGCGACTGCCTCAACACCGGCTGTGTCCCGAGCAAGGCGTTGATCAGAAGTGCCAAAATGGCCTCCTACGCCAAACGCGCGGCTGATTTCGGTTTCAAAAAAACCGTGGTTGAATTTGACTTTGCCGAGGTCATGGAACGGGTGCAACAGGTCATTTCAAAAGTCGAGCCCCACGATTCGGCCGAACGTTTCGAAAGCCTTGGCGTCGAGGTCATCAAGGGAGCAGCCACCATCACCGACCCTTGGACGATCGAGGTCAATGGCCGTAGCCTGACCGCACGCAACATCATTGTTGCAACCGGCGCACGGCCATTTATCCCTGAGATCAAGGGGCTGGAGCAGGTCGACTACCTGACCTCAGACACCCTGTGGCAACTGCGAAAACTGCCACAAAGAATGATTGTGCTCGGCGGCGGTCCCATCGGCAGTGAAATGACCCAGGCCTTTGCCCGTCTCGGCAGCCAAGTCACCCAGATTGAAAGAGGGCCACGCATCATCGGTCGTGAAGACCCCGAAGTGGGTTCCTATATCCGTCAACAATTCGAGTCAGAGGGGATTCGGGTCTTGACCGAACACAACGCGCAGGAGGTTGTCGTACGCGATGGTCACAAATTGCTGCGTTGCCAGTATCAGGGGGAAGAGGTCGAAGTCGAATTTGACCAGCTACTGATCGCCGTCGGGCGGCGTGCCAACGTCGAAGGATTCGGCTTGCAGGAGCTTGGTGTCGAAATCAGCCCACGCGGCACCATTAGCGCCGACCCCTTCTTGCGCACCAACTTCCCCAATATCCTCTGTGCGGGGGATGTCACCGGTCCCTATCAATTCACCCATACCGCCAGCCATCAAGCCTGGTACGCCGTAGTCAACGCCCTGTTCGGCAGTTTCAAACGTTTCAAGGTCGACTACCGTATCATCCCCTGGTGTACCTTCACCGACGCCGAGGTCGCCCGGGTTGGTTTAAGCGAAACCGAAGCCAACGAACAGAAAATCCCCCATGAGATAACCCGTTATGGTCTGGATGATCTCGACCGGGCCATCGCCGACAGCGAAGATCACGGCTGGGTCAAGGTACTGACAAAACCGGGCAAGGACAAAATCCTCGGCGTCACTATCGTCGGCCCACATGCTGGGGACCTGTTGGCCGAATTTGTGTTGGCGATGAAATATAACCTGGGG
>JAKIUS010000367.1 GCA_021647445.1 Geopsychrobacter sp.
CAACATATCGGCGCTTACGATGTCGAGCTTGAGGGTAGAAAAATTACCTTTCTCGATACCCCGGGTCATGAGGCCTTTACCGCAATGCGCGCTCGTGGTGCCGGTATTACCGATATTGTCATTCTGGTTGTTGCCGCAGATGATGGCGTCATGCCGCAAACCAAAGAGGCTATCAATCACTCCAAGGCTGCGGGTGTGCCGATCATCGTTGCTATCAACAAAGTCGATAAGCCTGAGGCAAACCCTGAGCGGGTCAAGCAGGAATTGACCGAGTTTGAACTGGTCCCTGAAGACTGGGGCGGAGATACTATCTTCGTTGAAGTGTCTGCCAAGGCGCAGACCAATCTGGATACCCTGCTGGAGATGATTCTGTTGCAGGCCGAGGTTCTTGAGCTGAAGGCGAATCCGCTTAAAAATGCCCGTGGCTCCATTGTTGAGGCGCGTCTTGATAAGGGGCGCGGTGCGATTGCCACCGTGCTGGTTCAGGAGGGTACCCTTAAGGTTGGAGATCATATTGTCGCCGGCATGCAGTACGGGCGTGTTCGCTCGATGACCAACGCTGCAGGCTTAGCGGTCAAGGAGGCGGGTCCATCGTTTCCAGTTGAGGTGACGGGTCTTGCCGGTGTGCCTGGGGCAGGGGATATGTTTCATGCTGTTGACAATGAGAAAACAGCACGTGAAGTATCGATGCACCGTCAGCATAAACAACGGGAGATTGAGCTTTCCAAAACCTCCAAGGTTTCGCTTGATCAACTCTTTGCCAAAATGCAGGAGGGTTCTGTTGAGGAGTTGTCTGTTATCGTCAATGCTGATGTTCAGGGTTCTGTTGAGGCGGTGCGTGAGACCCTTGAAAAGCTTTCGAACGATAACTGTAAACTGAAGGTTATTCATACCGGTGTCGGTGGAGTTACCGAGACGGACGTGACTTTGGCTGCTGCTTCCAATGCGATTGTGCTTGGGTTCAATGTACGACCTGAGAGTAAAGCCAAGACTCTGGCCGAAAAAGAGAAAGTTGATGTCCGCTTTTATACGGTTATTTACGATGCGGTAAATGATGTACGCGATGCCATGGAAGGTCTGCTTGCTCCGACCTTGCGTGAAAAAGATCTTGGTCGTGTTGAGGTACGTGACACCTTCCATGTCTCACGCATCGGGACCATCGCAGGTTGTTATGTTACCGAGGGCAAGATTCTGCGCAATGCGCAGACCCGTCTGGTGCGTGACAGTGTGGTTGTCTGGGAAGGTAAGCTCAATTCGCTCAAACGGTTTAAGGATGACGTCAAAGAGGTCGGGATCGGCTATGAATGCGGTATCGGACTTGAGAATTATAATGATATCAAGGTCGGTGATATCATTGAAGTCTTTGAAATTGAAGAGGTCAAGACCAGCCTTTAGGGCCGGTCTTAAGGATAAGAACAGGATAGCAATTTGAGTAGTTTTCGCCCTGAACGTGTTGCTGGCCAGATGCACAAGGTGATTTCCGAGCTGTTGTTAAGTGGTGAAATCAAGGATCCTCGCGTTGCGCTGATCACCCTGACAGAGGTCAGGGTGACACGTGACCTGAGTCTGGCGCACATTTATTATAATTGTCTGGGAGATGATGCCCTGAAGCAACAGGCTGCCGAAGGTTTGACGAAGGTCGGCCCTTTTATTCGTCGGCTGCTCGGTCAGCAGATGCGACTTCGTCATATTCCTGAATTACGTTTTGAATATGATAATTCTTCTGATACCGGACGGCGGATAGAAGAACTTCTGCGTGGTGATCAAGGTATAAATCCCGATGCTGAGTAAAATTGTTCAGCAGATTGATAAAGGCCAACGTTTTCTGGTCTGTGCCCATGCCAGCCCCGATGGCGATGCGATCGGTTCTACCCTTGGGCTGATGCTCGGGCTTGAGAAGATGGGCAAGGAAGTCGTCGCCTATAACGCCGATGGTGTCCCAGATACCTTTCGTTTTCTGCCTGGGGCCGAACGTCTCGTTTCTAATCTTGACGGCCAGTCTGATTTTGATTGTGTTTTTGTGCTGGATGCCGGTAGTTTGAAGCGTACCGGTGATCTGGTTGCCGAACGTGGGCCATTACTGGTCAATATAGATCATCATCCCGGTTCTAATTTTGGTGATCTTTGTTTACTGGATACCGATGCTGCAGCTACGGCAGTTTTGATCGTGCGGGTACTCAAGGCCTGTGGCCTGACCCTCGATGCGACCATTGCGTTGCCGCTCTACACCGGGCTGTTGTCTGATACCGGCTCTTTTCGTTATGCCAATTCAAATCCCGAGGCTTTTGCCGTCGGTGGAGAACTTGTTGGCCTCGGTATCGATCCCTGGGGTGTCGCGAGTGCGCTTTACGAAAGTCAGCCTGCTGCACGCATGATGTTGTTGTCGCTGGTTCTGTCGACTCTGCATATTTCGCAAAATACCAAATATGCCTCTGTTGCTATGTCTTTGGAAATGCTTGAGCGGGTCGGGGCGCGGGCCGAGCATACCGATGGTTTTGTCAATTACCCGCGTGCTGTTGCTGGTGTTGAAATCGCCGTTTTCTTCCGCCAGCTCGATCTTGAAAATGTGAAAGTCAGCTTCCGTTCGCGTGGCAATATAGATGTCGGGCAACTGGCCAATCGATTGGGTGGGGGCGGCCATAAAAATGCAGCCGGAGCCGAAATTACGGTATCTCCAGCACCTGTTACATCATAAACCTCTTTTGCAACTGTTGGGATTATTTGCAAAGTATCATCTAATAGTGCAATCCCCTCTTCGCTCAATGTTATTAAAGGGTAATCAAGTTCTAATCTATCTTTAAACTCTTGTAAAGTAGTTAAAAGCTCATCTTTTGTCTCAATTTTTTTACCACTTGCTACCTCTGCCTCTTTTCTATTTGGAGTAATTAGTGTAGCACCTCTATATTTAGAGTAATCGCTCCCTTTTGGGTCAATTAAAACCATTTTTTTATGCTCTTTTGCTAATTTAATGACTTTTTTAGAAAGCTCTTTTGTAACTACCCCTTTGCCATAATCAGAGATAATCAAGGCATCAAAACTCTTAATTTTATCCTCTAAAGCTTTTAAAATATCTTGAGTTATGGTGCTATCTATTGGGCTTGTATCCTCTTCATCAAGCCTCAAAACTTGATGT
>JAKIUS010000368.1 GCA_021647445.1 Geopsychrobacter sp.
TCCTCAAGGGGTAAATAATCGCCGCCATCACTGGCGAACACAGGGCCTAACCGCCCGCATGTTTACGAAACCAAAAATCTCAAGCCCCCTGTTTTAGCGACTTTACGGGGTGGCCGGGAATTGCTGTATTTGAAGAACTGTAGCTATTCAGTGTGATGGCCCCACAACCCCCATATCAAGGGACAAAACATCCATCGATGGGGGTCGCGAGCCCCTCTTGAAAGAGGCTGAAGTTACGAAGAACTTGTCTCTGCGTGAATTCAGCGTAACGATCACAGGTCGCGAATGATGAATCCCATGTTGCCAATCATGACTTTTTCGTTCTTGTCTCCCAGCCATAATCGCACTGAACGTTCGCCAACCATTTCAAAGCGCATGCTTCCGTCTTCAATGCTCGCAACCTTGCTGCCTGCTTCTGTGTAGACTTCGACAATCCGGTGGGTGCCGATCGTATCGGCTTTCAAGTCGTAGACTTTCTGCTGGGCGCTTTCACAACCGACGAGAAGCAGTGGCATAATGAGGACCGAACCAACCAATAATTTTTTCATTATTTTCCCTTTCAACTGTTTTCATGGTTTTTATCATTACACGATGGCGTCACGAGGAAATTATTTGTTGCGAAAAACTATCGGCTAAAGATGGGGCATACGTAAGCCCTTTGCGCACCTTGAGGCTGTGAGTTATATACTGTTCTGGAAGCATCCCTTTGGGATGGCTCAAATAATATCAATCGTATCTGGTCTGCCCCTTCTTTCAGGGCATCCGGAAATATCGAGTTGTTTTGTCTTCCTGGTCAGTAATCTTGCAGGACTTGATCAGGAAGGTGGATATTTGCCAGTGGGTTGTGATGACATAACCGTTATCCCCCATTTCAGCTGACATGTCCCTTTCATAACTGGAGCCGAAACAACGCTTACCGTTGGCATTGCCGGAATGGAAGATCCTCTTGCCCCGCAGCCGGTTACCGTTGAGCGTGCCATGGAATTTGATGCCACCGGAGCGGTAACCAACATCGGAATCCGCCTGGTCAGGTTGAATATAGGTGAAGGTAATCCGGTTGCCGTCCCTGTGCAGAACGTACCGGCTATTTCCGATGTCGGTCCAGATGCCGTTCCATTGGCCCTGTGCCGCATTTCGCTCTGCTTCTACCTCCAGGGCATAGATCTCCCGTTGCACTTTGGGTGCGGCCTGGTCATCGGGGGCCGCCAGCAGAAACATTTGCAGACTGCGGATCGCTGCGCCTGGATCCCCTGCGTTTTTCTGCGCGATACCGAGATTGAACCAGACATCTTGCCACCAGGGCGCGAGGAGCAGTGCCGCATCAAACTCGGCCAAGGCCTTCTCGAATTCTTCATTGCTGGTTGCCGATTTCAGGTAAGCCTCGGCCCGGGCGGTGTGACGCACCGCCTCTTGGGGAATCGCTGGCAACGGGTCCAGCTGTAGGGCTATTTGGATACTTTTTTTGAAAAACGGATCACGCTCGCTACCGTAATCAGTGGTCTTGAGATACTCCGTACAGAGTTGTAGTGCTGCGCGCAGGTTACCACTCTGTTCCTCTTTTTTGATCTGTTCGAGGGTATCACGTTGGGCGAGCAGAGGTGCGATGGCAGGCTGTCGCGGTGCCCACCCCATCACAACCGCCAGATGACTGCCGAGAATAGCGTCCAGTTTCAGGGGGGTTCCGTTGCGCAGCAGGCGGAGCTGGACAGGCTCTCCAGAGGGGAACGAGCGCACCGTAGCCGCAAATTCTTCCCTGTTGGTGAAGCTCTTATCACCGACCTGTAAAATGATATCTCCCACCTGCAAACCGGCCCAGTCGCCCGGACCGTCGACAGTGACTGCGACGACCTCAACCCCCGTGTGACTATCGACATTGGCGTAGTCTTTGATCTCTACATTCAGCAGACCTTCTTTCTCGTAGAGTTCCTGTAATTTTTCTTCGTTGCCGGAGGCGTAGTAAACCAGGATACGATCCCACTCAAGCGACAAGTTCTCCGTGCTGGTTTCGGCCAGCGTCAACTCTGTCAGGGCCGCATCGGCCTGGTCGAGACCGAGCAGAGCTAAGGCTCTGCCGCGGTGTCCCTCGAAGGGGATCTCGGTGAAGTATGTCGCCGCTTTCAGGCCGGGATTGTTAAGAATATGGTCAAAATAGGAAAGTGCTTCGCGATAGTGACCTTTGTAAATATAAACCCAGCCACGAATTATGAGAGGGTCGGTCCAGAGAGGGGAGATATTAAGCGCCTGGTTGAGATGTTTCAGCGCTGCGGTTGGTTTGGTCTGTTGGTAAATTCGTCCAAGCTTGAAGTGTGCAGCAGCGATCCAGGTCTGGTCCTGCGGCTGATCCATAGCCAGAATCCGGAGAAAGGTTTTTTCGGCTTCTTTTGCCTGCCCTTTGTTGACATAAGCGTTGGCGAGCCAGTACGCGGCACCGGCGTCGTTCGGGTCTTTTTGCAGCAGCTTCTGCGCTTTGATGATGGCTTCGTCGGGCTTGCCTGCCTTGGTCAGGTTGCGAACTGACTCCCATTTCTTCTTGGCTTGTTGCGACAGCGCCGGGCCGCAGGCATTGAGCAGAAAACAGAAACATAATAACAGTAGAAAGATAACGAGTCGGCGTACCGCAGTGAATTTGAGATGCATGTTTTCCTCCATAGAAGCACAAAAAAATGAATTGTCAGGAGTTTCAGTCAGGGTTTCGTCTCCTTGACGGCCATTTTCTCCAGAGCCTTGTCCAGCGTTGCCGGGTCCTGCTTCACCTTGTCAAAGAGTGAACGGGTCTCCTGCATCTGTATTTCCAGCCCGGCCATCTGCTTCTGACCGTTCTGCAGGTCAGTATCCGCTTCGGCATAGGCCTCCTCGGCCATTTTGAGGGCTTCCAGAGCCTCGGCCAGCGCGCTTTCGCGAGTGGGATCAGGTGGCGTTGAGGTAGACAGGGTCAGCGCGGCAGGATCGATAGCAGGGGAGGTTGGCTGATGCTGCAGGCGCGCCTCGATCTCGGCCTTGGCCGCTCGAGTCTCTTTCAGGTGAAGCTGAGCCTTCAGCTTCACCTCTTCAGCCTGACGAACCGCGACACTCGCTTCGCTATACTGCGCACCCTGCTTGGCGACCCGCT
>JAKIUS010000369.1 GCA_021647445.1 Geopsychrobacter sp.
TTTAATTAATTTAGCTAATAGAGCAGGCTGGATTTCAGCCAATGAGTTAGGCCCACCTAAATCAGCCGTTTGGGTGATGGCGATACCTTCCAGCCCACAAGGGTTGATTCTGGAGAAAGGTTCTATGTCCATAGATACATTTAGTGCTAGACCATGGAATGAACATCCTTTACGAATCCGCAGACCCAAAGAGCATAACTTGGCGCCATTAACATAAACACCTGGAGCATCGAGTCTTGGGCTAGCTTCTACAGAATAATCTTTCATCAGTTCAACAATTGCATTTTCAATGGCACTGACTACTTGTCTTACACCAATGCCTTTTCTTCTGATATCCATTAACAGCTAGGCGACTAATTGTCCTGGGCCATGATAAGTAACTTGGCCACCCCTATCGACTTGAATAACCGGTATTTCAGCTGGGGACAATAAATGTTCCGACTTCCCTGCCTGACCTTGGGTAAATACCGCTTCATGCTCAACAAACCATATTTCATCCGCGGTCAGTTGAGCCCTCTGGTCGGTGAACCTTTGCATGGCTTGCCAAACCGGTAAGTAACTTTTTCGGCCTAGCTTGCGAACGTAAATAGATTGTTGCAGATCCATTGGGTCGCCAGAGGATTATTTTGTTGCAGAGATCTTAACAGGCAGAGATCATAAAACAAATTTTTTTATGCAGATTTTATGGATTGGCCTTTTCGGTGGGCTCGGTTGCGTTTCACGATATTTTATCTCGGGCTGGACCTATGATCTTCTTGGGCGCTCTTTACCTTATGGCACGTTGGTTGTTAATATTGGTGGGTCTTTTCTACTTGGATTTTTAATGACCTTTGGCATGCGGAGTACCTTGTTGCCAGTGGGGCTCAGGGTCGGTTTGACTGTCGGGTTTATGGGCGGATTTACGACCTTTTCAACCTTCTCTTTTGAAACCTTGAAATTAATTGAAGAGGGGAGTCTGGTGCAGGCCGGGGCTAATGTCTTTTTGAATGTCACGCTCTGTCTCGTTTTTGCGGCGGCTGGCATGATGCTGGCGCGTCAACTCTAAAGGAGATTGCAGATATGCCTGGATTTGCGGGTGAAAAAACCCTGATGCGTATCTTTATCAGTGAAGCGGATCGACATGCGGGTGAACCGCTCTATAAAATCCTGCTTGAAATGCTTCTTCGGCAAGGATTCGCGGGGGCAACGGTTCTAAAAGGGGTGGCCGGGTTTGGCGCCAATTCGGTGGTGCATACCGATCAGTTATTGCGTCTGTCGGTCGAGTTACCATTGGTGATTGAGGTTGTCGAAGACGAAGAGAAGATTCAACAGATTATTCCGCAGTTTGATTCGTTGATGGAGGGTGGGATGATTACCCTCGAAAAAGCACGGGTTATCCGTTACCGGTCTTGATTAGAAAGAGAGTGAAAACTGAATGTTGAAGAAAATATTGGCCTTGCTTGCTCCGACGCATGAAGCGCCACATCCGGATCGTATCCCTCTGGCCGCCGCTGTTCTCTTGCTTGAAATTGCTTATGCCGATGGTGATTTCAGTGAGAAAGAGAGAGCCTTGATCCAGGATCTGCTACAAAAGCGTTTTGATTTGGATGATGAGACGCGTGGCGAATTGCTCAAGTTGGCAGAAGAGGCCAAACGAGAGAGCAGTGATTTGCATCAGTTTACCCGCCAGATAAACCACAATTTTAGCCAACCCGAAAAAGAGGAGATTATCCTGTCTTTCTGGTCTCTGGCTTTTGCCGATGGTCACCTTGATGCCTACGAAGAAGCGATGTTGCGTCAGCTAGGAAGTTTGATCGGGATATCTCACCGGCAGTTGATCGATGCCAAGTTGAAGGTGCGGAAAGAGCTTGAAATTTCAAGTCGGTAACGCATGAGTTCTGCCCTGTCAAATATCGTTGCCTGGAGCCAACGGCTTCTGTGCGAGGTGCTTACTCGCGGAGATTTCGCTATCGATCTTACGGCGGGAAATGGCTATGATACACTTATGCTTGCTCAGGCGGTTGGCACTCAGGGGAAGGTGCTCGCCATAGATCTGCAATTGCCGGCGTTGAAAAATACGGCTCGCCGCTTGGCCGAGCAGGGCGTTCAGGTTCATTCTGTAGTCAATCCTGATTCTTCCTTGGTTTGCGGGGTGAGTCTGATTCAGGCGAATCATGCTGATTTGAAAAAATGGCAGGTTCCTAGTCCCCGGGCGATTATCGCCAATCTTGGCTACCTCCCCGGTGGTGCCAAAGAACTCGTTACCCGGTCGGAAACGACCGTGGCGGCGCTAAAGACTGGTTGCGAACTGCTTGCTTGCGGTGGCCGAATTGCCGTTGTCGTTTATCCGGGGCACCCCGGTGGGCGCTGTGAAGCCGCTGCTGTAGAAGGATTTTTTGATGCATTGGATGTCTCTCGATTCGAAGTATTGCGCATTCAGGTTACAAATCGTCAACAGGCTCCTTTTTTGTTGATTGCAAGTAAACTTGTTTGAATCTACGGTTGCATGGCGGGTGTTTTCTATGTTGTTACTGTTCGAAAAAATTGGCGATAGTACTCTTTATTATCTGGATTATGCCGGTCGCATCGGTATTTTTTTGGTTCAATGCCTGTGGCGTGTACTGACCCCTCCCTATCGATTTTTCCCCGTGTTGCAGCAGATCAATTTTATCGGAGCCCGTTCAACTTTTGTGATTCTCTTTACGGGCGGCTTCACCGGGATGGTTCTGGCCCTGCAGGGGTATTACACCCTGCGTAAATTCGGTTCCGAAGGTCTGCTCGGCGCAGGAGTTTCTCTGAGCCTGCTGCGTGAACTGGGTCCGGTACTGGCGGCCTTGATGGTCATCGGTCGCGCGGGTTCCGCGATGACGGCTGAGATCGGCATAATGCGCAATACTGAACAGATCGATGCCCTTGAGTGTATGGCGGTTGATCCTTATCGGTACTTGATGGTTCCCAAGTACATTGCGACTATTATTAGTTTACCCCTGCTGACAGCGATTTTTGATGTTGTGGGAATTCTGGGCGGTTATCTGGTTGGTAGCTTGATGCTGGGGGTGAATAGTGGAACCTATTTTCAGGGGATGTATAAGAGTGTCCATGGGAATGACGTTCAGAGGGGCTGGGTT
>JAKIUS010000370.1 GCA_021647445.1 Geopsychrobacter sp.
CCAATTAAGGAGCAGACGGCTTTTGCAACCTTATCATCCCGGCACTAAGACCTGGGAGAGTAGATTATTTTGCAGGAACGGCAGCTGCAGGCCGGGCAGCAAGACCATTTTTGATGTCTGTGAACACGCCTTGGATTTCCGTACCAGCAACGCTTACAACGGTGATGATGGAAACACCGATCAGAGCAGCGATCAGGCCATATTCGATTACAGGTGCACCAGATTCCCATAGTGATCCCCCAACAACTGAACCTCGATATGCTTTGGATTCTCAATATACTTCTCCATGAAAACCTCAGCATTGCCAAAAGAAGCAGCAGCCTCACTCGCTGCAGAACGCAAGCCTTCTTTTAACTCCTGCTGGTTATTCACCACGCGCATACCACGGCCACCGCCACCTGCCGAAGCTTTGACGATAATCGGGTAACCAGACTCCTTGGCAAAAAGCAGCGCTTCCTCCTCAGTCTTGACCGGCTTCGATGTCCCCGGCACAATCGGCACACCCGCAGCCACTGCGACCTCACGACCGGCGACCTTATCACCGAGACTACGCTGAATGTCGCCCGTGGGTCCGATAAATGCGATCCCGGCACGCGCGCAGGCGTCAGCAAAATCGGCATTTTCGGCGAGAAACCCATAACCCGGGTGAATCGCATCGATATCCTTCTTGCGTGCCAGATCGACAATCTCTTCAAAATCGAGATAAGCATCGATCGCTCCCTTCCCCTTGCCGACAAGGTAGGCTTCATCGGCTTTGTAGCGATGCAGGGAGAGGCGATCCTGTTCCGAGTAAATAGCGATCGTTTCGATACCCAGTTCAGTACAGGCCCGAAAGATTCGTATCGCAATCTCACCGCGATTTGCCGCCATAATTCTCTTAAACTTTGTTACAGACATACAACTGTCCTCCTCTAGATGATAAATATCTTACAGATGTGTATTATTTTGAGATGACTAAAAAGTTTCACTGTGAATAAATTTTTTGAATTATTTTAGGTAGTTAGGAATATTCTTCTCATCCATAAAACAAAATAGAGCTCATGATGTCAAGACATAATGCCGTTCTATTTTTATCATATGACGCAAGGACAATGCCCCTGATTCATATGTCAATTCAGTGAATCGTGTAAATCCACCGGCTTATCACGGATATTAGATGTTCACAGATATGGTATTGCTGAGTAGTTTTAATTGAAGGCTGTCACAGAAACCGGTTTATGTCTGCGGGTTGTTGCAATCGAGTCAGAAGAGTTATCTTCGGACGACCGCTGAGATCCCTTTTGTCCATCAACCGTCGACCGACCTGCAGGCGCAGCGGTTTGGGTTAAGAGCTCCGCACGTGCCTGAACCTCCAGCGCCGAAGCACTGGCAGCGACCTGTCGGTCTTGCCCGGAAGGTTCAGCGGGAGCAAGAGCCGCCGCGCGCACAATTTGCGCCTTGTCGATAGTCGCCTGCGGATCACCGCTCACTGGTGAAATATCGATCGACACCTCTCCGTCAGTTGCATAAGAGCGACCATCGAGACCTCGCGTATAGGTCAACGACGGAGATCCTGCATAGCGACCACCAACCGCAGCATGAGCCGACTCATGCACCCTGACCTCAGTATCACGCGCTGCAAGCTTAGCTATTTCACGCGCTTCAGCGCTTATTTGAACGGAATCTTTTTGAGTTCCGCGAGTATCTTCAGCAGGGTCTTGTGGATTCTGTGAACGGCGGAGCGTCTGAGATGTTTCATCTACCGGCGCAGAGGATTGAACCTCAACAAGACCAGCAGTAGTCAACGGGGTGTCAGCAGAATGGGACGCAACAGGTGGGGATACGGATTGCAGCATCTAATCCTCTGGAATCACATTTTCGCCATCCGGATGTTGGCTCAGATTTTTAAATTAACACTAATTCGGCTTTCAGTCCAGGCTGTAAGGCTCACAGTCCACCAAAAGGTACTCTTGATTTTCCCTTAATCTGATAGCTTTTTATAATGTATCCAAGCAGTATGACTGCGGCTCGGTTAATCATTTCGGCCTCTACCCCTTCCATTTACAATCGCGCTAAAACCTTCCTGATGTCTTCCTGAAAAACTTTATAGTATTTTTCGCCAGTAAAAGCCTTACTTTCTCTTAAGGGTTGCCCCATTCCGGCATCCCCAAGCAATGTCCTGATCTTCTCGGTCAGGCGTCGCCATTCTGAAGCCAGCAATAAATCATCTAAGTTTTGCCGTTTGGGATCTGACACCCCAAGCCAGAGAACCTCCAAGGCACGAAACAACGGAACGGAATTTATCCATGGCGTAAACCCATCCGGACGCAATAGCGCATCCAGCACCCCGGTTGATAGGGAGTATATTTTCTCGCGAGCACTGGTCCGAACCTGTACGACCCCGGAATGAACCATCTCTGCCAGCGCATTTTGGGTTGAGCGTGGATTCTGTCCAATTAACCTGGCAATAAGCGAGGGATGGATCTCATCAACGGAGCCGAGGAGGCAAAGAATTTCACAACGAATATTGACTCCCAACAGTGCCCGTAACCGAAGCAGAAGGGATGGCATGCCCTCTGTTGAAAACTGCTGGGAAAGGCTTCGTTTATTAACAGGCGGGCGCAGCAATCCGTGTCGTTGAAAGATCTCGTCACAGTCGTTTGGCACAGGCATCGGTCGCCCATCTTGCATGTAGAAAAGCGGAGATTGCTCATCCTGAGAGTATTTTGTCGCCAGTTTTTCCCATTTGAGCGCCACAGATGATTTTTGGCCAAGCAGTTCGGCAACCGCGCTCAGTTCAGCCTTGGCCTGAAAATCAAATTGTTTCACCAGATTCTGAAGGCGTTGAACATTCAGAAAGTCGCCGTTAACTTCCAACCAGTCCAGCACTTCGTCAAAGAGACGCGCATCGTAGCGAGCAACGGTCAACGTCAGCAGCAGGAGAGCTTCAGGGTCGACTACCTTCGATTCTTCGGCGTTGCCATAGCCGGAAACACCGATAGCTGTCCATTGCCGCCACAGCAGATCCAGAATGCTATTGAGAATAGTCTTTTTAAATTCGTTCAACGAGATGTCCATAACCGAACTCCCTGAAAAACATTTTGACCCCCTCCAAGTAACCTGC
>JAKIUS010000371.1 GCA_021647445.1 Geopsychrobacter sp.
CGCTTCGATGAACTGCCCAAACTGATCAAGGTCTGCGAGGGCTATATGGAACATGAGCACCAGACCCTCGAAGCAGTGGTCAAAGCGCGTTCGGCGATTAACAATGCCAGCAGTGAAAGTCAGAAACTGGCCGCACAAAATGCCCTGACCGACACCCTGAAATCCCTCTTTATGGTCGTGGAGAGCTATCCAGAGTTAAAGGCCGACAAGGGATTTCGACAACTGGCAAGCCGCATTACCGAACTCGAAGATCAGATCGCTGATCGCCGCGAACTGGTCAATTCGGCGGTCACCATCTACAACACCCGCCTCGAGCAGTTTCCGGATGTTGTTGTCGCGCGCCTGTTTAACTTCACATCCCGCCAGCTCTGGAAGATCAACCCGGCCCACCGCCAGGATGTCGAGGTCAGTTTCGCGCGGAGCTAAGCTTGAATTTGACCCTAAATCTTTCACCCTTAAGGGTCGATAAGAGAAGGGGTCTGTCGCATCTGGTGACAGACCCCTAGCCTCCAGGGACGGAGAATCGAAGGGTTTTCTGTTTGTCGACCAAAAATTACTATCAGTTGCTTGGCGTTGATCCCAACGCCAGTCGCAGCACCATCCGCAAAGCCTACCGCAAGGCGCTGCGCCGCCATCATCCCGATGCAAATGGGGGCCGTCGTGGGGGAGAAGCGATGCTGCAACGGGTCCTCACCGCCGGACGAATTCTCTGTGACCCTCGTCAGCGTACCGCGTATGACAAGACCAACGATTTAAAAACAGAGTGCAGCCCCCTCCAGCCGCGCAAACGGCAACCTGTTTTCAGCCCTTATCAAAAGTTGCTCCTCAGCTACCAACGCATCATCGTCCAGGGGCAAGTCCTCTGGCAAAAGTTTTTCAATGCTGAATTGGCCCAGGCGACCGAAGCCCGCGCAGCCCAGCAGCCGAACCGTACTTCGCCTAGGTTTAATCGCTACTTATCACAGGCACTAAACAATAGAAGCCTGCGGTACCAACTATGTGATGATGGTATTTACCGCAAATCCAAACCGCACTCAAGACAGGTCAAAGGGAAAACCTGGCCAAAAAAGACCGCGCTATGGTTGCTGATCGGAGTTTTATTGTGGGGGATCTAACGAAAAAACAGCCTGCTGCTCTGCCAACGCATACGGCGCAGACGGCGCGCACCGAACTGAAGAGAGCAACTGGCTTTTTTTGAGGTATTGCGCCCAAGATGACGCAGAATGGATTTGAGCATCAAGTGTCTCATTTTCTGTGGCGAGCAATGGCTAACATCCTGAATCCGCGCGGAATTTAAAGCTATTTCCCGCTGCGGTCAAGCACTTTTTTGACTAAAATATTGTTACAAATTAAGTAAAACCGGGTTTGCGGCGAATTTGCGTCAATGAGGGTCAATATCCGCACACTCACCCCTTGATGCGCAACCATGACCCGTCCCACAAAACCCTGACATCTCATTTAATTTCAGCAGGTTAAATACTTTACCCTTGCACTTTTTATCGGATCATTCAAAAATAGGCCTTGGAATATCCTTTTTTTTGAATCATTGCGTTTTTTTATTTTACAAACCAACAAGGACCCAAAACAGAACCCTGTTCGAGTCCTTTTTTTTCGGGTTCAGGAGACTTTATGAGTGCAGAGCAAACCGACGGACGCAAAATGTGCGAACTCCATGCTGCGGGCTTAATGGAACAAGCCGATCACCGTTGCGACGACCCGAAGTTTGTCTGTGGCAAATGCCGCCGCAAGGCGAACAAGGCCGAATACCTGCACAATCCCCTCGCTCTTAAAAAATCCGCTGGAGATAACTTTTGGAGCTGAACTGGCGATGAGAAAGATCCGCTTCTACCCTGATATTTATTATTATTTTTGCTATGATGCCGGATGTCAGCGTGAATCAAAACCAGAACACACAAGGAGTGTACCCAGTATATGACCGCTTCAGATTTAAAAAGAGGGCTCGTTATTCAAATGAACAATGCCCCCTGCTCCGTACTCGAAGTCAGTTCTCAATCCCCGACGGCCCGCGGTGGCAACACTCTTATCAAGACCAAGTTCCGCAACCTTCTGACCGGTCAGGTGCTCAATGAAACCTTCAAATCCGGAGATCGCGTCCACGAAGCCGACTATGCCAAACGCAAGGGTCAATACCTTTACGCCGATGGCGAACAGGGCGTGTTCATGGATCTTGAGAACTATGAACAGTTCGAGGTCGGTGGTGAGGTCTATGATGGCGTTAAGGGCTACCTGCTCGACGGCACCGAATTAACTCTCGGCGTTTACAACGAACAGGTTGTCACCCTCGAACCGGCAATGATCGTTGAATTGCTGGTGACCGAAACCGCGCCCGCGATCAAAAACGCCACTGCTCAGGCCCAAACCAAGGAAGCGATCCTTGAGACCGGCATTGCGCTTCAGGTCCCTTCATATCTTGAAGCAGGCGAACGGATCAAGGTCGATACTCGCGAATGCCGCTTCGTCTCACGCGCTTAACTCCTGTGATGAGCGCAAAATTCACTAGCGCCAGAATACGTGAAATTCTGACGCTAAACCCTGCCCCTCAACAGGAGAACCCTGGCAAACAGGCGGCGGTAGCGATGATCCTGATCGGTGCGCCACAGGCCACAGAGTTGCTCTTCATCCGGCGCGCCGAGTACCCCGGCGATCCATGGTCAGGCGATGTCGCCTTTCCCGGTGGCGGTATCGAAACCCAGGATACCGACAGCCGCGCGACCGCCGAACGTGAAACCTTAGAAGAGCTCAGTCTCCGCCTGGCACCAACAAGCTACCTCGGCCCTCTCGGCACCTTTAAGGGCGCCTACCTGCCGGTGAGTATCTCGGCCCATATCTATCAATTAAACACCCGGCCAGCCCTGTGCTTAAACAGTGAAGTGGTCAACGCCTTCTATGTTCCCCTCGCCCTGCTGCTCGACCCCACGCGTAATCAGTCGCACAATTTCATCTACCGCAGAAAAAATCACAGTCATCCAACCATCGACCTTGACGGATATTGTGATCACTTTTTATGGGGCATCAGCTATCGCCTGCTGCAGAAGTTCTTTGTCAGACTCGGCATCGATTCTCTGTCCTAACG
>JAKIUS010000372.1 GCA_021647445.1 Geopsychrobacter sp.
TTCGGTTGTCAGGCCGCTGATGCGCCCACCAAGTTCATGCATGGTCGTTGCGTAGATTTCGGGTAGATGTTTATCGACAAAGGAGACTTCGCCACCTTGCAGGGTGAGTTCATCAATCCTGAACGGTGGCAGGCTTGCTGGTGCGTTTTGTGCGGCGGTCTCCGTGATATCAGCCGCTTCGTTTCTTGCCGGTTCTGTGGTTGGTGTCTCGGGACTGATCTGGTTTAGATTGATTTGACCATCCTTCTGAACGCGAATTCTGGCCTGGTAATTGTTGAGTGACACCTGAGAGATTGCCAGGCTCAGGGGCTCGAGTTCTGCCTGGATCCCATCAAGCTGCAGGCTCTCCCAACGGAGCAATTCATCTTAGACTCCGTTCAGGGAGAGGTTGCGCAGCCCCAGTTTTCCCTTGATACTTCCACGTAGCTTTTCCTTCTGGCGCATGGGGAACTCCGAAAGTTGGGTGGATCAGTCAAGCATAACAAAGTGAGGTTCATATCGCTTTCGGTTGGATGAAGAACTTTGTAGCTTGACGCTGCTCAGACTGCAATGGAGATGGATTTTTTTCAGTTCTACAAAAAAAACGAACAGGCCACACGGATACCGAAAGTGGCCTGTTCGTTAAATATTTTCCAACACTCATTACTGTTTATTCGGGCAAGTCCGGGGAAGCTTTTTAATTTTCGAAACGCCTTAAGATACTACGGGAATCCCTCCCTTTGCCGTATCTAGCTCTTTTCGTGAAGTTCGGAAACTGTTCATAAAGATCCCGGCCAAGACCACCAGACCTGCCAGATGTACCAGCAAAGTTGTCGGCCATAGAAGGGCTACTGCCGCAGCTAGAGTTAAGAGTCTGAGGAGGGGATTAAGTTTTGCTTCCATAAACCCCTCCAGACCCGCAGCAAAAGCATAAAGTCCAAACAGGGCAAAGAAGAAGATCTTGAAATCGCCACTCCAGGTGCCCCCGATAAATGGCGTATAAGCGAAAAGCAAGGGAACGATATACAGACCCTTGGCCAATTTCCATGACTGGAAACCGGTTGCCATCGGTTTGGTTCCAGCGATCGCTGCCCCAGTGAAGGCTGCCAGGGCGACCGGCGGGGTAACATTTGAATCTTGACTCAACCAGAAGACAATCAGGTGCGCTGAGAGCAGACCAAAGGTTAGCGCATGCGGGGTGAGGACCGCCTCGCGCACCATACTTGCCATGTCGATCGGTATCGCATCAACGATCGCTCGCGCCAGCGCGTGATTCATCGGATTGCCGATCTCTGTCAGATGTTCCGGGGCGACAATCATGAAAATCGCCTTTGCGGCTTCAGGAATCTGACCATTGACCAGAGCGTCCACCAGCAGACCATCAGAGATCAGACCATGCAGGGCTGGCGCAGAGAGAGTCCCGAGCACGATATAGGCTGCGGTAACCGGCAACCCCATACCGAGCACCAGTGAGGCCAGGGCGATCAGGGCAATGGCGATCACCAGACTGTGCCCGGCCCACTCATTGATCATCAGAGAGAAGGTGTTGCCGACCCCGGCGGTGGCGATAACATTGACGATCAGGCCGACAGAACAAAGTAGAATGGCGGTCATTACCATGTTTCGAGCTCCGAGGGCCATCGCTTCGATGATGGCTTTCGGGCCCATGCGATTGCTTGAAAACCATGAGGAAACAATCACCGCCAGGATGCTGATTCCGGCAGCATAGGTTGGAGTGAAGCCGTAGATCAGCAGACCGATCAGGACGCTGATCGGAAGCAGAAAGACGACCCCACCCTTTTTGAGGACTTCGATGGCTGAAACTTTTTCATTGTCCAGCGCAGTGACATAGCTGCGTTTGGCCTCTATCCGTACAAAGAAGCCGACCGTGGCAAAATAGAGGATCGCTGGCAGAATGCTCACCAGAACAATCGTGGTGTAGGGAATCTGGGTATAGGTCGCCATAACGAACGCGCCTGCGCCCATGATCGGTGGCATCAGTTGTCCGCCGGTTGAAGCTGCGGCTTCGACCCCAGCGGCAAATTTAGCCGGGAATCCGGCGCGCTTCATCAGCGGGATGGTAATAACCCCGGTCGAAGCCGTATTGGCGACCGCAGAGCCGGAGATAGTTCCCATCAGTCCTGAGGCCATGACCGCGACCAGACCGGGTCCGCCAACCATACGACCGGCAACAGCACGGGCCAGACCGATGACGAATTCCCCCGCTCCGGAACGTAGCAGAAAGGCACCGAAGAGGATAAACATGAAAACGTAGGTCGAGGAGATGCTGGCTATGGTGCCGAACAAGGCATCGTCACCATAGATGCTGCGAAACAGAATGGTCTCGGGGCGTAATCCGGCAAACTTGAAAACGCCGTCGATATACTGGCCCCACCAGCCGATGTAGCTTAATGCGATGATAATCAGTACCGGGATAAACCAGCCAGCGACCCGCCGGGTAAATTCCAGGGCGCAGAGGATCAGGATAATACCCGCCACCCATTCGGCAGGGGCCATCCGTACGCCACGTGCGTAAATGGCATCCTCCATGGCAATCAGGTAGAGAGCCGAGCCTGCCGCCATAAGTCCAAGCAGAACATCCAGCAGTCGCCAGCCGAGGCTGGCATTTTTCCGTAACGGATAAACCACTGCTGCGATCAGAGCGAAACCGGCAAAGTGCAGAGAGTTCTGCCACAATGATGAAAGCACCGTCACCACGTTGAACCAGATGTGCATTAGTGAGACAGCGACCCCGAGAATAATCAGCAGCAGGGTTGGTTGGGGGCTAACCTCTGGTTCAATATCAGGGGTATTCATGGTAGCGAACTCCGTAGAATGTCTGTGGCCACCCAGCTGGGTGGCCACAGGAATCTCACTTTTATTTTGCGATTAAACGGGCAGGAATTTTTATCCCGACCTCCTGGTAGTACTTGGCCGCGCCCGGATGCAGCGGCATGGGCAATCCGGCAATGGCTTTTTCTATCGCCATCGCCTTGGTTGCGCCGTGAATGGCGTTTAAGAACGGCAGGTTTTCGTAGATGGTCTTGGTGATCTGGTAGACAGCATCTTCATCAACATCAGCACGGGTTGCCAAAAAGTTCGGTTGGGCGATG
>JAKIUS010000373.1 GCA_021647445.1 Geopsychrobacter sp.
GCAGGATTTTGTGACGGCTCTGTTCGAAAACTGACCGATAATCTTGACTTTTCCGGGATGAGCGCCTAAATTTCGTCAAAAGGTGTCAGGCATGGATACATCTACAATAGGGCCGCTCGAAAATGCGGTTGATCGTTTGTTGCAGAGGAATATGCAACTCAAAGAACAACGCGATCTTCTGCTGGTTGAAAAAGAGGCCTGGCAGCAACAGCGTCAGTCTATGCTGTCTGAAGTTGAAGAGGTTCTGGCCGACCTTGAGTTACTGCGGGAGCAGCAATCATGAGTGAATCGCTGCGGGTTCGTTTGGCAGGGCGTGACTACCTGTTGCGTGCTGGTGGGGATCCTGCGTTGGTGCAAGCTGCCGCACAACTTGTTGAACAGAAACTGGCCGCTGTACCGACGGCGCATTCTGCCGATACACGTGATCGACAGATGCTGGCGATGCTTAATCTTGCAGGTGAGTATTTGCAGGAAAAGCGGAAACGTCAGGCTCTCGAGTCGGAACAGGGGCAGGCGGAGCAACTCGTTGTATCGCTTGAGCAGTTGACGCAGGATGAAGCAATGCTGGTAGCGCGCATCGAAAGCGCACTTGATGCTGATCTGCTGTAGAGGTACTTTAAGGAAATAACCCTGAGAACACTTCAGGGCTGGAAGATAGATAGTTTACATCGTATGGCTTGTAACCTCAGGCTGCCTTTTGGGCAGCTTCATCGGAGACTGTTTAGATATGAGCTCCGCAGATTTCTCGATCTGGATATGTTGTGGTGTTATTTATCCCGTCCTCAGTCGCTTCCTGTCGGCCTAATGGTGCGGAAACGAGAGGAATCTGAATAGTCCTGAGTGTGCTGGGGATATCCCCCCTGCCTGATTTACTTCCTTCCTGCCCTGGAGATATTCGGAGTTTGAATGTCTCTGCCTTTCGCCAAAAAAACGATTCGAAGCTCTTTGTTGCAACGACGGCAAGGTCTCTGTCGTGATGAGGTCGTTCGAAAAAGCCTGAAAGCTCAGGAGCTTTTAATCTCTCAACCGGTCTTTGCTCAGGCGCAAACCTTGGCGTTATACAGTCCAATCCGCAATGAAGTAGAGACGGATCATCTGTTGTCAGTCGCCCTAGCGACCGGGAAAATAGTCTGCTACCCCTGTGTCAGCGGCGATAATTTGAATTTTTTTCAGGTCCGGACGCCCAGAGATTTAACCCCGGGCTGTTTCGGTATCTGTGAGCCTTCGCAGAAGGTTGACGAGATTGATCCGGCGTTACTTGACCTGCTGTTGCTGCCTGGTGTCGCCTTTGATCTTCGGGGGGCTAGGCTCGGTTACGGCCGGGGTTATTTTGACCGCTTGCTTGCGGATCGACGTTTTTCCGCTTTGTGCGTCGGCTTTTGTTACGATTTTCAGGTTCAAAAACGGTTGCCAGCCGAAGATCATGATCAGGGGGTTGCGCTGCTGGTTACCGATCAGAAAATTTACTCCCCGTCATTACTTTGATTGACGGGTTAACCATAGACTCTGCTAGGAGGTATCTGCTGTGGAGATGGAACTATTAATTGTTGTTATGGTCCTTGCTGCTTTGGCGGCCGGGGTTTTTATCGGAATGATTCTGCGGCGTAAGTTGTCAGAATCGAAATTGGCCAACGCCAATGCTGCGGCCGATCAATTGGCTGTCGAGGCTCAAAAAGAGGCCGATTCGATTGTTAAAGAGGCGATGATTCAGGCTAAGAGCCTGGTGCTTCAAGCCAAGACCGGCTGGGAATCTGAGGCGCGTGAACTGCGGAAAGAAATCCAGATTCAGGAAAATCGTATCCAGCAAAAAGAAGAAAACTTTGATCGCAAGGCGGATGCCCAGGAAAAACGTGTTGCCGAGCTAGATCGTAAAGATCAGCAGTTGCGTTCCCTTGAAGGGCAGTTAAGTAAGCGTGATGCCGAGACCGCCCAGCTGATTGCAGCGCAACGGGAGCAACTCGAGACGATCTCTGGCATGAGCGGTGAGCAGGCCAAGCAGCAGTTGATCGAGGCGATGCAGAGCGAGGCCAAGCACGACGCAGCCAAGAGTATCAAACAGATTGAGGATGAGGCCCGCGAGATTGCCGATAAGAAGGCCAAGATGATCATGTCGGTGGCAATTCAGCGTTATGCTGGAGACTATGTCGCCGAGAAAACGGTGAGTGTGGTGCCCTTGCCGAACGACGAGATGAAGGGTCGGATTATCGGACGTGAGGGACGGAATATCCGCGCTATCGAAGCGGCGACCGGCATCGATCTGATTATTGACGATACGCCTGAGGCCGTTGTTATCTCTGGATTTAATCCGGTGCGGCGTGAAGTCGCGCGCATCTCCCTTGAACGTTTGATTGCCGATGGACGTATTCATCCGGCGCGCATCGAAGAGTTGGTCGAGAAGGCGCAGGGTGAAGTCGATGAGACGATCCGCGAGGCGGGGGAGCAGGCGACCTTCGATGTGGGCGTTCATGGCATTCATCCCGAAATTATCAAGTTGCTCGGGATGCTCAAATACCGAACGTCCTATGGGCAGAATGTTCTGCAGCATTCGATTGAAGTCGCTTTCCTGTGCGGCATGATGGCTGGCGAGTTGGGGGTCAATGTGAAACAGGCCAAGCGTGCCGGACTGTTGCACGATATCGGTAAGGCGGTCAGTCACGAGCTTGAAGGATCACATGCGGTAAATGGTGGAGAGTTGGCGCGCAAGCATGGTGAGTCTGCTGAAATTGTACATGCCATCGCAGCGCATCACGAGGACGAGAAACCCGACACCGTGCTGGCAATTTTGACTCAGGCCGCAGATGCGCTATCTGGTGCGCGACCTGGTGCGCGGCGTGAAACCCTCGAAACCTACGTCAAACGTCTGCGAGAGCTCGAAGGTATCGGCACCTCTTTTGATGGCGTAACCGGTTGTTTTGCGATTCAGGCGGGCCGTGAGATTCGGGTGATGGTTGCCAGCGATCGGATTTCGGATGCCAAGTCTCATGTTCTGGCTAAGGATATTGCCCATAAGATCGAGGATGAGATGACCTATCCGGGGCAGATCCGCGTCAATGTCATCCGCGAAACCCGCGCAGTTGAATATGCCAAG
>JAKIUS010000374.1 GCA_021647445.1 Geopsychrobacter sp.
TCTGTCATGCCTGTGGCTATTCTGAATGTGCCTGATTTAACGCCACAAGAGAAAGAAGCTCAAAACTGGGAGCAGCTCTGCCATCGCTGTGGTCTCTGCTGCTTTGAAAAGGGGATCGACGGCAAGGGACGGATTACCGAGACGCAGATCCCCTGTCGGCATCTCGATATTCATACCCGACTCTGCCGCGTCTATGAGAACCGGCAGCAGATTGAGTATGACTGCATCAAGCTGACGCCGAATAAGGTCGCCGAAATCAAATGGCTGCCTGAGTCATGCGCTTATCGACAGCGCTTAGCGGATGAGAAATAATTTTTTTGTGGACAAAAAAAGCCCCCTGCCCGGAGAAAACTCTGGACAGGGGGCTTTCTCATACAGACCCTCAACGAGTCAACCCTACAGCGCCTGCTCAAGATCCTGCATAATATCCAACGGATCTTCACCTCCGACATTGAGCCGCACCAGGTCCGCCGGAATATCCGCCAATTTGCGCCCCGCTTCGCCCTGCTGCTGGTGGGTCGAGATCGCCGGGATCGTTGCAATGCTCTTGATTCGACCCAGATCGGTGGCACGCATGATCAGTTGCAGACGGTCGAAGAACTGCCGGGCGTGTTGTGCGCCCCCCTTAACCCTAAAACTGAGCAGATGGCCGTACCGCTGCTCTGGCTGGCCCGATTTATCCGCACTGTCGACCAACTGCATCTGACGTGCGGCCAGCTTGTGACCGCTATCCTGCGGTAGCCCAGGATATAAGACGGCAGTCACCCCGCTGTGCTGAGCAAGAAACTGAGCCACCTGTAGACAAGACTGGCTTAAAAAATCGAGTTTGCTGCGCAGGGTATGCAGATCCTTCAGCACCATCAACGCGCTGAAGGGGCTGAGCGCCGGACCAAAATCGCGCCCGGGGAGCAGTTTGAGATAGAGGGCAAAATTCTCACGCAGCTCATCCGATCCGACCTTGCTGACAATCTGATGCCGGGAGATGACCGCCCCGGCAATCGCCAGTCCGCCGGTATTCATGCTCTTGCTCACCGAATGGACCACGATATCAGCCCCCAGGCACAGGGGACGCAACAGTGCCGGGGTCGCGACGGTAGAATCAACGATGAGCGGCACCCCGGCTTGATGTGCCAAGCGCGCGACCTGTTCGATGTCGAAAACCGACAGACCGGGATTACTCGGCATCTCACCGAACAAAAAACGCGTATCTTCGTCGATTAAGCCCTGCCACTCTGCAAGATCGTGAGGGTCGGTCACCCAGCGCACCTCAATGCCCCGCTCCTTCTCATATCGTTCACTAAAGAGCATGAAGGTGCCGCCGTAGCAGCGACTGCTGACGACAATATTAAGCCTTTGACTCCCCTGCGTACCCACAAAGGGGTTGGTGGCTAGAAAAATCGCAGACATTCCGGAACTGGTCACGCAACAACTGGCCTGGCCGGCAAAACCATAACCTTCAAGCAGGGCAAGGGTCTCTTCCAGATAGTGCAGGGTCGGATTGGCGATGCGCGAATAGGTCCAAGACGGCATCTGGTAGGCCAGTGCCGCTTCCATGTGGTCGCTGTTTTCAAAGTGCTGGGCCGAACTCAGGTAGAGCGGTTCATTGATACTCCCCTGATTCACCAAGGCTTCCTGCAATCCGTAGAGTCCATGGACCGCGATGGTCGCGAATTTCTTGTTGCGCATCGTCTCACGCCGGGCCTCTGCATCGGCCACCATCTGCTGACCGCGTGCGATGTACACATCGATTCCGGATGGTGATTTTACAACAGTCATGGTCTCCTCCTGCCATCTTTGGGCCTCTTAAGAATGTCGACCGAATGGTTGAACTTCCTTTCAGTTTAACGGGATTCGCCACAGTTGCCAGCATCGATCCGCCAGTTCGTTGAAGGGTTCGACCGACTGCGATTATCTAAAGTACGCCTGAAACCGCACTTAGTTGCCGGATCCCGAGCAACAGGAAGATTTATTGCCGCAACAACTGGAATGCTGCGCGCCGTTGATCATCTCCTCAATATTGGCTTCCACGGATCGTTCAAGGTTGGCAATGATGGTCGCGAACTGACCGGCAGCCAGTCCCTTATCGCAGGCAGGACAGGTAAAATAAGGCTTTTTGAACCAGTTCAGAGCTGCATAGATCGCCTCATGACAATAGGGGCAATCCAGGGCAATTTTTGTTACTACAGACACGTTTCATTCTCCTTGGGCCGCTTGAGCGCTTCCCTTTATGGCGACAGTCTTTTCTGGTCAATTATAAAAATTCTCTGAAATTAAAGTAAAGAGTATTTAAGTGATTTCTTTTCCGCCGAAACTCCTATTTATACGGACTCTGACAACTGCGGTTCATTTTGATTGATGCGAACGAAGCAAGCGGCGGGTATACTTAGCTGCCAGACTTGATAATTATCATTCAAAATCTTTCAAAGGCTTACCCAGTGGATATCAAAACCTTACGTAAAAACTTCGATGCAAGTCTCACCGACCTGCCGCCTCTTGGGATGGACGTTCACAGTCTGGTCGAGGATTTCAGGCGCTACTATACCCACACTCTGGGACGAGATCGTCACTGCAGCTCAGCCCACTACGCCTACCATGCCCTAGTTCTCAGCCTGCGTGAGCGTCTCTTAGAACGCTGGAAGAATACCCGCTACGGCTACGAAGCGGCCGATGCCAGCCATGCCTACTACCTGTCGCTTGAATTCCTGATGGGACGCGCATTAGGGAACGCCGCTCTCAACCTCGGTCTCGATGAGGTGACAGAACTCGCCATCAGTTGTCTGGGTATGGAGTTAGAAGATCTAGCTGAAAGCGAACAGGATGCTGGTCTTGGTAATGGTGGCCTGGGGCGGCTGGCCGCATGTTTCCTCGATAGCTGTGCCACCCTGCAGTTACCGGTTACAGGCTATGGCTTACGCTATGAATACGGCATGTTTCGCCAGTCGATCAGCGCCGGTGAGCAGATCGAAGAGCCTGATCACTGGCTCCGTGACGGCAACCCATGGGAACTGGAACGTCCCGAATATACCCAGCGGGTACGCTTC
>JAKIUS010000375.1 GCA_021647445.1 Geopsychrobacter sp.
AACGCTTGCGGAAAATACATAGCTGGAGCGGCGTTTGTTCGAAAGGGCGAAAAGCAATTCACGCTTAGAGTTGATCAACCGGCTGTTGCGCAGTTTAAGTTCGGTGGCCGGGTTGGACAATCTGGTGCCGCGCATTCTCGAAATCCTGATGCAGACTGTCGGGGGCGATAACATCGTACTCATCTTTCGATTGGGTGCTGAGTGGCAATATCGTGACATTTACGGGGAAAAGTGCCTTTACATTGAATCGGAAAACCCGGATGTCGATCTGGCCCTTGACAGCGGGAAGCCTCAGCGGATCAGCCGTCTCGGGGAGGCAGTTCCCGCTCCGGATGGGAGCTCTCCTATACCACTTGAAGACTGGATCTATCCTCTGTTCTCGCATGAGCGAAGCATTGGGGTGGTCTGCATGGAAGGGATGCAGCTTTCCGATACGAGAGTTTTTGATGAGCTTCTGCCCTTCTTTGTTTACGCTGGGTTGATGCTCGACAATGAGATCTCTGCCTATTCCAAGCTCGTCGAAGCCAATCGGCGTCTCCAGGAATCAGAGGATCTTTATCGCAGTCTTTTTGAACAGTCGCCCGACGGAATCGTGCTCTGGAGTGTTCCTGAACTCAAATCCCTTCGGTTCAATACGGCTGCGCATACCTTGCTGGGTTATTCGCGGGAGGAATTTGCAGCCCTTAAGGCCGAAGATATTCATTTTAGTGAAAACCTAAAAGAGATGGAGGTTTTCTTAGCGACGTTGCCGTCGGATGGGCTGGCCAGTTTCGAAGATATCCATCGCACTAAATCGGGCGCGCAAGTGACAGTTTCGGTCTCGCTGAAAATGCTTGTGGTGGCCGGTCAGCAGTTGTTGCTGGCCATCCATCGCGATATTTCTGCACAAAAACAGGCCGAAAAAAACATGGCGCTAATGAACTTTGCCCTCGATAATATCCATGAAGCAGTTTATTTGATTGATGAAAGTTCTCGACTCAATTATGTCAATGAAGAGTCGTGCCGCGCCATGGGTTATAGCAAGAAAGAGATTACCAGCATGTCAATTCCAGAGATTGGCCCGGAGTTCCCGGTGAAGAGTTGGGCAGAGCATTGGCAGCAACTAAAAAAACAGGGAACGCTCAACTTTGAATCGATCCATCGCCATAAGAATGGTCGAACTTTTCCAGTCGAGATCTCGGCCAATTATTTTGAATTTGACGCGACCGGTTACAATCTTGCTTTGGTCCGTGACATCACCGAACGAAGATGTGCCGAAGAGGAACGTTTCAATCTTGAAAAACAGATTCTTCATGCCCAGAAGCTTGAGAGTCTCGGCGTCCTTGCCGGAGGGATTGCTCACGATTTCAATAATATCCTTACCACCATCGTTGGTAATGCCGAACTGGCGTTGAGGCGCCTCAAAAAAGAGTCCCCGGCCTTAGAGAATCTGCGGCGTATCGAACAGGCGGCGGAACGAGCTGCCGACCTTGCCAAGCAGATGCTGGCATATTCAGGTAAGGGGAAGTTTGTTGTCGAAAATATCGACCTGAACATCCTGTTGGAAGAGATGCTGCATTTGCTTGATGTATCGATTTCAAAAAAATCTATCCTACGGCTTAATCCCTATCCTTCTCTCCCCGCGGTTGAGGCCGATGCCACCCAGATACGCCAGATTATTATGAATCTGGTAATCAATGCTTCTGAGGCCATTGGCGATAAAAGTGGAATTATTGCCATTACCACAGGTTGCATGGACTGCGATCACCGCTATCTCAAAAATGTTTGGTTGGATGAGAATTTGACGGATGGTTTGTATGTCTATCTTGAGATATCTGATACCGGCTGTGGTATGGAAAAAGCGATCCTGACAAAGCTGTTTGATCCATTTTTTTCGACTAAATTTACCGGCCGTGGTCTTGGCATGTCCGCTGTGCTCGGTATTGTGCGTGGTCATAAGGGGGCGATCAAGGTCTATAGTGAGCCTGAGAAGGGGACAACATTCAAAATTCTGCTCCCCGCATCCAGTAAGCCAGCCGAAATTTTTGACAACGAATCACATACAGATGATTGGCATGGTAGCGGTAAGGTTCTGTTGGTGGATGACGAAGAGACCATCCGTGGTATCGGTATCGAGATGCTGAAGGAGTTGGGTTTCACCACTCTGACGGCAGAAGATGGCCGAGAGGCGCTGGAAAAGTTCAAGTCTCATCCTGATCTTCTTTTCGTCATCTTAGATTTGACCATGCCGCATATGGACGGTGAACAATGCTTTCGTGAGCTACGACAGCTCAAACCAGACGTCAAGGTGATCATGTCGAGTGGCTACAATGAACAGGAGATTACTCAGAAATTCGCCGGCAAAGGGCTCGCTGGCTTCGTGCAAAAACCTTACAACCTTTCAATTCTCAAGCAGGCCATCAGGCAGGTGGTTTGAAGCTTACGCTCATTGATCTTCGGGGACGGAGAGGACCGGCGCGTTTCTCTCGTAACGGGTAAATTGTTATTGAGTTTCGTAATGCTTCATGGTAGACACTCCCGAAGTCTTTGCCGCAAGTCGTTTCTGGGAGCAGTTTTCGTGGAGCTTTAGTCTTCTTCGGGGTGTAGTTTTATCAGAAACCATGAGACAATCACTGCGATGAGGTAGGCAAGGATCTTGTGATTCAGTTTGCCGAACAGGATCGGGTCTTTATGCAAGAGGCCCTGGTGGAGGCCGGTCGAGCTGAGGCTCTGGCCGAGGTTCCCATCGGGGCCGTTGTCGTTCATGACGGTAATATTATAGGCCGTGGGCACAATTTGCGTGAGACTGATCAAGACCCGACAGCTCATGCAGAGATGATCGCTATTCGACAGGCTGCTGGCAACCTGGGTTCCTGGCGGTTGTTGGATTGTACGCTCTATGTCACCCTTGAGCCCTGTGTTATGTGTATGGGCGGAATTATTCTCGCCCGAATACCACAGCTGGTGTACGGGTGTCGCGACCCGCGAGTCGGGGCAGTCGGTTCGATTTACAATCTAGCCGAAGACGAGCGTTTCAACCATCAGGTCGAAGTTCGTGAGG
>JAKIUS010000376.1 GCA_021647445.1 Geopsychrobacter sp.
CCTATTCGCGCAAAATCAGGCGATTCAAGCAGCGGCTGTCAAGCCATTTCCGCATCAGCGAAAACACCTTCATGGTGGTGTTGGCGGTGATCATCGGGCTTTTGGCTGGGCTCGGCAACTTCGCTTTTCGCAGGACTATCGACCTGATCCATTTTCTGGTCGTTGAGCAGGGCGAGCAACTGCTGCATATCGACCCGGAACACTGGTCGATTGAGCGCTTGTTCGTTTTCATCTTTCCGGCTATCGGTGGTCTGCTGGTGCTCCCGCTGTGGTACTTTTTTGCCAAGGATATCAAGGGCGGATTTGCCGGTTTTCTGTTCACGGTCAACCTGAAGGGGGCCAAGCTGCCGTTCCGGCCGGTTTTTACGCGTGGGGTGGGGGCTGCGATTACCCTTGGAACCGGCGGTAGTGCCGGGCAGGAAGGGCCGATCGCGGTGATTGGCGGGGCTATCGGCAGCCAGTTCGGCCAGCTTTTCAAGATGGGTGGCGATCGTCTTAAGGTCCTGGTCGCCTGCGGGGCCGCTGCCGGGGTGGCGGCGACCTTTAATGCGCCGATTGCCGGGGTCTTCTTCGCCGCTGAAATCGTGTTGCTCTCCTCCTTCGAGTTAGCCAGTTTTACTTCAATCGTGATTGCCAGCGGTATGGCGACGGTGGTTTCCCGTGCCCTGCTCGGTAACGAAGTCGACCTTACGGCACCGACTTATCTGGTCAATTCTCCCTGGGAGTTACTGCTCTATCTGCTGCTCGGTTCGATAATCGGTCTGCTGGCCAGCGGGTTTATCGATCTGCATTTTCGGATCAAGGATATCATCGACGCGGTGCGCCTGCCGAAATTGAGTAAACCGGTGCTTGGTGGTCTGTTGGTTGGTATCATCGGTATCGGTCTGCCGCAGGTCTATGGCAACGGTTATGAATTTATTAATACTGTGCTCACCGGTCAGCAGTCGCTCTTGTTGCTGTTGGGGCTGATTCTGGCCAAGGCGGTGGCAACCTCGATTACGCTCAATTCGGGCCTGCCCGGCGGGATGTTTGCCCCTTGCCTCTATTTAGGCGCGGTTATTGGTGGCGCCTTCGGGCTGATTTGTGCGTATCTCTTTCCGGCCGCCCATCTGGCTCCCGGAGCCTATGCGCTGGTCGGGATGGGCGCTTTTTTGTCGGCGGCGACCCATTCGCCGATGACGGCGATCTTCCTGCTGTTTGAGATCACCGATTCTTATGAAGTCATCATCCCGATCATGCTGACCTGCGTCATCGGTACCGCTATCGCCCGTCATTTCAAAAAAGAGAGTCTGGAGACCGCCGAACTGGTGCGCGAGGGGATCGACCTCGAAGCGGGTAAAGAGCGTAATATCATGAAGGCATTGCGGGTCGATGAGGTAATGTCGAAGGATGTCGAAACGGTCCCCGAGAACATGACTTTGGGGCAGTTTGCACGTTTTATCGCCAGCACCCGCCATACCAATTTTCCGTTGGTCAATACGAGTGGTGAGCTGGCGGGGATTATTTCGGTGCAAGATTTTATGGGGGTGGTGTTCGAACCTGAGTTGATGGATCTGGTGGTGGTCAAGGAGTTGGCGACCCTCGATGTCATAACGGTGCATACTGAGGAGAATCTGGATACGGCGATGCGCAAGATCGGTTATCGTAATATTGAACAGTTGCCGGTCGTCGAACGCGGTAATCATCGTCATCTGCTCGGTTTGATTTCACGTCGCGACATGGTTTCAGCCTATAATCGCGCCCTGATGGCGCGCACTCTGGGGGATGATGATGACTGATCTGCTCGCCGGGTTAAATCCGCAGCAGCGTGACGCGGTCGCCCATGGCAATGGTCCGCTGTTGATCCTGGCTGGGGCCGGTTCGGGAAAGACCCGGACTCTGATTCATCGGGTCGCTTGGTTGATCCGCGAGCAGGGGATTGCGCCCTGGCAGATTTTGGCGGTGACCTTCACCAACAAGGCGGCTGGTGAAATGCGCGAACGTCTGGCGACGATTCTGCCGCAGTCAGAGTCGCCCTGGGTGGCGACCTTCCATGCTAGTTGCGTGCGGATTCTGCGCCAGGAGATTACCGCTCTTGGCTACACGCGTGACTTTATTATCTATGATGATCAGGATCAGCAACGCCTGCTGAAGCAGGTGCTGACCGAGCTCGGTATCAGCGAAAAGAGTCTGCGCCCGTCGGCGGCGGCCCATGCTATTGATCAGGCGAAAAATCGCGGACAGAAGCCAGAAGACTTGGCGGTGCAGGGCGGTGAAGAGATTCCGCTGGTGGAGATTTATCGTCGCTATCAGCAGCGACTCAAACAGGCCAATGCGGTCGATTTCGGGGATTTGCTTCTTCTTACGGTTCGGTTGTTCGATGAGCACCCAGCGATTCTACAGCGTTGGCAGGAGCGTTTTCGGCATATCCTGGTCGATGAATTTCAGGATACCAACGGCATTCAGTACCGCCTCATCGACATGCTGGCTCGCCCCCATGGCAACCTGTGCGTGGTCGGGGATGATGATCAATCGATCTACGCCTGGCGCGGTGCCGAGATTGCCAATATCTTGAATTTTGAACGCGATTATGCGGGGACCAAGACCATCCGCCTAGAGCAGAACTACCGCTCGACCCGCACGATTCTTGACGCGGCGGGCGGGGTTGTTAAGCAGAACAGCGCGCGCACCGGCAAGACGCTGTGGACCGATAATCCGGCGGGTGAGCCGGTCAGGGTCGAGGCCTGCGCCGATGATCTCGAAGAGGCGCGCTTTATTGCGCGTGAGATCGAAAAGCTGCAATGCGAGGGACGGCGTCTGCGAGAGATTGCGGTCTTTTATCGCACCAATGCCCAATCCCGCCCCCTGGAAGAGGCACTTGCCGCAGCGCGCATCCCCTATGTGATGTTTGGTGGGGTCAAGTTTTTCTCGCGCATGGAGATCAAGGACGCGCTCTGTTATCTGCGGCTGTTGCTTAATCCTGCCGATTCGGTGGCGGCGCGGCGCATTATCAACGTTCCGGCGCGGGGCATCGGCAAGACGACGGTCGAGAAGATTGCC
>JAKIUS010000377.1 GCA_021647445.1 Geopsychrobacter sp.
CCTGGCAGGATAAACAGACCGGTCGTGGAGTCTATTCTTTTTGTATGTGCCCTGGTGGGGTGGTGGTGAACGCTTCCTCTGAAGCTGGCGGGGTGGTGGTCAATGGTATGAGTGATTTTAAACGCGATACCACTTGGTCAAACAGCGCCTTGGTCGTGACGGTTGGACCTGCGGATTTCGGCTCTGCGCACCCTCTGGCGGGAGTTGAATTTCAACGCTCTTGGGAAGAGAAGGCTTTTATTGCCGCCGGCTCGACGGGGGCGGTTCCGGGTCAGACCCTGCTCGGCTTCTTGCAGGGGACCAGTGGCGACCTCAGTACCAGTTGTCAACCGGCGGCAGTAGCAACTGAACTGTCTCAGGTTTTGCCCGCTGCCGTGAGTGACTCCTTGCGCCGGGCCATGCCGCAATTTGAACGCAGGATGAAGGGTTTTGTTGGTGAGAAAGCGATGTTGTTGGGGGTTGAAACCCGCACCAGCGCGCCCGTGAAGATTCTGCGTGGGACAGATGGTTGTTCTGTCAGTCTGCCCGGTCTTTTTCCTGCGGGGGAAGGTGCGGGTTATGCTGGCGGGATCATGAGTGCCGCCATCGATGGTATCAAAACAGCAAACCAGGTGACTTGTCATTTAAACAAACACTTGAAACAGTGAAGGATAGAACGTTGAAAGAGATGTATGTCGATCAGATCGGCGAGCGTGACCCGGTCGATACAATTTTTCTGGTCCGTGAGCGTACCCAGGCGATGGCGCGTAACGGGAAACCCTACATGACCTTGAAGCTGATGGATCGTACTGGTGAGATCGAAGCGCGGGTCTGGGACCGGGTCGATGAACTGGCACGCCTGTTCGATAAGAACGATTTTGTTCGGATCAGCGGCCGTGGCAACCTGTATATGGGTAAAATGCAATTGGTTGTGCAGCAGTTAACCAAGGTGGGTGAAGAGGATATCGATCTCGCTGATTTTTTGCCGGTTTCCAAACGGCCGCTTGCCGAAATGCGTGCTGAACTCGATCAGTTGCTCGCTTCAATGACTGATGGTCCGTTCAAAAAATTGCTGTATGCTTTTTTTGATGATGCTGAATTCTTTAAGCTCTACAGCCGTGCACCGGCTGCCAAGGGGATGCATCATGTCTTTATCGGTGGTCTGCTTGAACACTCTCTGGCTGTGGCGGCCTTGGCCTCTGACGTTGCCCAGCGTTATCAGCAGGTCGATCGCGACCTGCTGATCTCAGGTGCCCTGATGCATGATATCGGTAAAACGGCTGAACTCAGTTACGAGCGTTCTTTCGATTATACCGACGAAGGGAAGCTGATCGGGCATATCGTGATGGGGGTTGAGATGATCGAGGAGCGTTCGCGGACGATTGTTGATTTTCCGCGCCAGCAGGCGATGCTTCTCAAGCATCTGTTGCTTTCGCACCATGGTCAGTATGAATATGGTTCCCCGAAACGGCCCAAAATGCTCGAAGCGGTGATCCTCAATTTTATCGATGATCTCGATTCAAAGATCAATGGCATCCAGACCCACATCGATAAAGAGCCGGACCGCACCGGCGATTGGACCGGTTATCATCGGCTTTATGATCGTTACTTTTATGCGCCTCAGGGTCAGCAAGAGAGTGTTGCGTCTTCTGAGCCCGCAGAGATTCAATCCGTGGTAGAGAAGCCTGCCCCGCCCAAGGCTCGTCGTGCGCGTAATGAAACCCTCGGCTTCACCCTAGGGGAGCAGTTGGCGGGGCAAAATTTGAATCTGTTTGGTCGGGATAACGACAAGAAGGGCTGATAATGATTGTAGATGTGATAGCGGTCGGTGCGCTGCAGGTAAATTGTGTGATTCTTGGTTGTGAAGTGACCCACAAGGCGGTCGTCATCGATCCGGGGGCCGATATTGAACTGATTGAAGAGTCATTACGGAAACATGGCTTGAGTGTCGAGTTGATCCTCAATACCCACGGTCACTTCGATCATATCGGGGCAAATGCTGCGTTGAAGGCGGCGACAGGTGCTCCGCTGATGATTCATGGGGATGATGTCCAACTATTGCAGATGGGCAAGGTGCAGGCCGCAACCTACGGCTTGAAAGCCGAGGATTCGCCACTGCCAGACAAAAAACTGCACGATGGCGAGATTCTGACCTTCGGTGAAGAGAGTCTGACTGTTTTGCATACGCCGGGACATTCACCCGGTTGTGTCTGTTTCTATCGTGATGGTCTGCTGGTTTCCGGAGATACGCTGTTTGCCGGGTCGGTTGGGCGCACCGATCTGCCGGGTGGCAATCATGAGCAGTTGTTGCAAAGTATTAAAGACAAGTTGGCCGGTTTGCCGCCAGAAACCAAGGTGTTGCCCGGTCATGGTCCTTTGACCCTGATGGCGCAGGAATTGATGCATAACCCGTATCTGGGCAGATAAATGAGTATGCTGCAAGGGAAGACAGTCGTTCTTGGCGTGAGTGGTGGCATCGCGGTTTATAAGGCGGTTGAGTTGTTGCGCCTGTTGATCAAGGCGCAGGCCGAGGTTCATGTGGTGATGACCAAAAACGCCTGCGAATTTGTTACGCCGTTGACCTTTCAGACCCTGTCACACAATCCGGTCCATACGGAACTCTTCGATCTCTATCAGGAGCAGGAGATCGGTCATATATCCTTAGCCGAGCGGGCCGATCTGTTTCTGGTTGCGCCGGCGACGGCAAACCTGGTTGGGAAATTGGCCAACGGGCTGGCTGATGACCTGCTCTCAACCAGCCTGATGGCGACCAGGGGCAAGGTACTGCTCTGCCCGGCGATGAATACCAACATGTACGAGAATCCGCGTTATCAGCGCAATCAGCAGCTTTTGGCTGATGATGGTTATCACCTGCTGCAGCCGATCTCTGGTGATCTTGCCTGTGGCTGGCAGGGGATGGGGAAACTCCCCGATCCTGAGCAGATTTTTGCTGAGGCCTGTGCGTTACTGGCTCCGGCAGATCTCGCGGGAGTTCGTCTGCTGGTGACCGCTGGTCCGACGCGCGAAGCGATCGACCCGGTACGCTATCTGAG
>JAKIUS010000378.1 GCA_021647445.1 Geopsychrobacter sp.
AAGCTTGAACAAGCGTTGGTGATGGCCAAATTAGCGCTGGCCCAAAAGAAGTCCAGTTATATCTATGATACCCTGGGCTGGATTTACTATCGGTTGCACGGTTATGTTGATGCCCTGGATTATTTAAAAAAAGCGGTGTCTCTCGCCCCTGATGACCCTTTGATTCTTGAGCACTTAGGGGATATCTATGCGGCACAACAGCGCTGGCGTGACGCCGAGAAGAGTTATCGGAAATCCCTCAAATTCGATAAGACGGCCGTTGAAGTCACTCTCAAACTCCAAAAATTGTTGAAGGATCACTCCGCTCGATGAAACATCTTGCTACTCTTCTGTTGTTATTGTTGATCGTGGGCTGTGCCAGACCGCAAATTTCCTTGCCGCCAAAGCCTGAGGCACAACTCTTGTTGCAACGGCTGGCGACCGAGGGCGCGCGTTGGCAACAGCTTGATGCCGCCGCGAAGATCGGTTTTGTGCGTGCGGGGAAGCATATGTCGACCCAGCAGTTTCTGCTGCTTGCGCGACCTGACAGGTTGCGGGTAGATGTGCTTGCGCTTTTTAATCAACTGGCTCTGCAGCTCAGCGTTGTCGAGGGTGAATTGCAGATTCTCCTTAAAACCACCAACCCGGTGCAGTTTTACCACGGACCGGCCAGTGATGAACTGCTGGCGCGTTTTACCCGTCTACCCTTAAGGGCAGAACAATTGATCAATCTGATACTCTATGCTCCGCCCGTTTCGGCCGGGGCGTCTGCGCGGGTCGAGATTGTCGCTGAACGTTACCTGTTAACCTTGAACCCGGGGGATGGCGGCTACCGGCAGCAGTTTTTCTTTGATGAGCGATTGCGGTTGCGCCGCGCTGTTTACCAGCGGAATGCCAATATCCTATTGAGTGTCGATTATTCAAAAATAGCGGGGAAAGATAACTTTCCCCGGCGGATTCAAATCAAAATGCCGGTCCAGCAGACTGCGGTGACGATCACCTTGTCGGATGTGATATTGAATGAACCGAGCGCCCTGAGCCGGTTCCAAATAGCACCGCCGGTCAACGCTGTTCCTTTAAAACTACCTGGCTTCAATATTGGTGGAGGTGAGAGATGATCCGTTTCGTCCTGCTGCTTTCTGTGTTGCTCTGTGCTTGCTCGCAGAACGATCCATTGGCGGATATTGAGCGTCAGACGGACTCTAAACCCGCCTACGGCGATACCTTTATCGAGGGTTCGATCGGTGATGCGTCAACGCTGTTGCCGATTCTGTCGTCCGATAGTGCCTCCAGTGAAATCAACGGGTTGGTTTACAGCGGGTTGGTTCGTTATGACGGTGATCTTAATGTTGTGGGGGATCTGGCCGAAAGTTGGGAGATTTCTGAAGATAATCTGACCATAACCTTCCATCTGCGCAAAGGTGTCAAATGGCATGACGGTGCGCCTTTGACCTCTGCCGACGTCCTTTATACCTATCAACTCTACGTCGATCCAGAGACTCCGACGGCATATGCTGAATCCTATCTGCAGGTAAAAAAGGCTGAAACCCCAGATGAGTACACCTTTAAAGTGACCTATGCTCAGCCCTACGCTCCGGCGTTGATGAGCTGGGGAATGTCGGTCTTGCCCAAGCACCTGCTTGAAGGTCATAAAATAACCGAGAGTAAGCTGGCGCGCCACCCGGTGGGGAGCGGTCCCTACCGTTTTGTTGAGTGGCAGGGTGGAGAGAAAATTGTCCTTGAAGAAAACCCTGATTACTTCCTGGGGCGTCCCTACATTAAGCGTCTGGTCTTCCGCATAATCCCCGACACCTCGACTCAATTTCTTGAGCTGCAAACCGGTGGACTCGATTTTATGTCGCTCTCCCCCCTGCAGTATGATCGTCAGACCGATACGCCCGCATTTAAACGTCTTTTTAAGAAATATCAATATCTATCTTTTGGCTATACCTACTTGGGTTACAATCTGGAACGGCCAATGTTCCAGGATAAACGGGTGCGGCAGGCTCTCTCTTACGCCATCGATAAGCAGGAAATTATCGATGGGGTCCTGCTCGGTTACGGTCAGGCGGCTACTGGGCCGTACAAGCCCGATGTCTGGGTGTATAATCCTCAGGTGGTGCGCTATAATTACAATCCAGCTAAAGCCAGACAACTCCTGGCCGAAGCAGGGTGGGTGGATGCTGATGGAGATGGGATTCTGGACAAACAGGGGGTGCCTTTCCGCTTTACGATTGTGACGAATCAGGGGAATGATCTGCGCAGTAAGTCGGGTGAAATTATTCAACGCCGTTTCCGTCAGGTCGGTGTTGATGTCAATCTGCGGATTATCGAATGGGCGACCTTTCTCAAAGAATTTATCCATCCGGGAAATTTTGATGCCACTATTCTGGGTTGGAGCGGTAATCCTGAACCTGATCTGTATGGCATTTGGCATTCGAGTAAAATCGGACCCCGCGAATTGAATTTTATCAGTTATAAAAATTCTGAGGTTGACGCCTTGCTTGAACAGGGACGCCGGATTTTTGATCAGAGTGAACGTAAGAAGATTTATGATCGTTTTCAAGAGATTTTAGCCGAAGATCAGCCCTATACGTTTCTGTTCGTTCCCGAAGCATTACCGGCGGTTGCCAGTCGCTTTCATGGGATTATCCCCAAGGCTTTCGGAATCCGTTATAATTTTGAACGTTGGTATGTTCCTCAATCGCTACAGAAATTCAGCCGCTAATCGAACCCCGCTAGTATTGGTACTCTTATGTCTCGTTATATAATGCGCCGCCTGTTGATGATGATTCCGCTGTTGATCGGGATTACTTTGATCTCGTTTTTGGTCATTCATTTAGCCCCCGGCGAACCGACCGATATGCAGACACAAATGAATCCGCAGGCCAGCTCGGATTTGCAGGCCCGATTGCTTAAGCAGTATGGTCTGGATAAACCCCTGCATGAGCAGTATCTGTTGTGGTTGGGGCGACTGGTGCGGCTCGATTTTGGGGAATCCTTCGCCCAGGATAATCGCCCGGTGCTGGGGAAAATTGCCGAGCGA
>JAKIUS010000379.1 GCA_021647445.1 Geopsychrobacter sp.
TCCATTTTGTGTTGAGACCGAGCGGGCCGGAACGGGGGCCCGCGCCGCCGTGAGGGGGGGCGAAGGTCTTGTGCCGGTTGAAGTGCATGACGTCGACCCCCGCGTCGCCGGGCCGGGCGATGCCCATCACAGCATTGAAATTAGCACCGTCACAATAGACCAGGCCGCCCCCTTCGTGGACGATCTCGCAGATCTTGCGGATATCCGCTTCGTAGAGGCCCAGAGTGTTGGGGTTGGTGATCATCAGCGCGGCAACCTCTTCGTTCATGTGAGCCGCGACAGTCTCCGCCGTCAGAACCCCTGAATCGCCTGAGGCGATCGGGACTACGTCGTAGCCGCACAGCGCTGCGGACGCCGGGTTGGTGCCGTGCGCGGTATCGGGGATCAGCACTTTTTTCCGTGAACTCCCCTGAGCTTCATGCCAGGCACGGATCATCAACATTCCGGTTAGCTCACCCTGGGCGCCAGCGGCAGGTTGCAGGGTAATAGCGTCGAAGCCAGAGAGCTCTGCCAGCGCGACCTGCAGGTCGTACATCATGGCCAAGGCTCCCTGGCTCAGACGCTCGGGAGTGTGGGGATGGCAGCCGGCCAGGCCGGGCAGGCGCGCCGCGACCTCGTTGACCTTGGGATTGTACTTCATGGTACAGCTTCCCAGGGGGTAAAAGCCGGTGTCAACACCATAGTTCCAGGTCGAAAGGCGGGTGAAGTGACGCACCACGTCGACCTCGGAGACTTCCGGGAAACCGACGATCTCCTCTCGAACCAACTCCTCCGGCAGTGTTGCCGGGGGTACATCGAGAGCTGGTAGGCTGTAGCCCCTGCGGCCCGAATCGCTGTGTTCGAAAATCAGTTTCTCTTTCAGGATAAGTCCTCTGGTTCCGATCCGGTTCATGCCGCACCTCCTTTTAACGCTTCAACCAGTGCGTCGATATCAGCTTTGCTGTTCTGCTCGGTGACGCAGACCAAAAACCGATTTTTCATCTCGGGGAAATACTTGGTCAGCGGGATGCCGCCGAGGATGCCTTGGGCCTCAAGGCTCTCCAGCAGCGCCGCGGCATCTCCCTGAAACTCGACCACGAATTCGTTGAAGGTCGGGGCGGTGAAGGGGATACTGAAGCCGTCGATGGCCCCGATTGCAGTTTTGGCATATTCAGCTTTGGCCAGGTTCTGTTCGGCCAGTTCGCGCAGGCCGGTTTTGCCCATTAGGCAGAGGTAGATGTTGGCGATCAGGGCGCACAGCCCCTGGTTGGAACAAATATTAGAGGTCGCTTTTTCGCGACGGATATGCTGCTCGCGAGTCGCCAGGGTCAGCACGTAGCCGGGCTTGCCATCCTTGTCGGTGGTGGCGCCGACCAGGCGCCCCGGGATGGAACGGACGGTTTTCTGGCGGGTCGCAAAACAACCGACCCCCGGGCCGCCGAAGGAGACCGGCATGCCGAAGCTCTGGCCCTCGCCGACAACGATATCGGCACCGAGTTCGCCAGGAGACTTGATCTTGCCGAGGGCAACCGGTTCCGAGGTTGCACTGATCAGCAGGGCGCCGACTTCGTGAGCCGCGTCAGCTAAGGCGTCAAGTTCTTCGATGACACCGAAAAAGTTGGGATAGCCGGCAACCAGGGCGGCGGTGTTCTTGTCCAATAGACCGCTCAGAAGTTTTTGGTTGATGCGACCGCTTTCCAGATAGGGGACGTCGACCAGTTCAATATCTAGGTAACGACAGTAGGTGGCAACCGTTTCGCGGTACTCGGGATGAAGGTTACTGGCCAGCAGGACCTTGCTGCGCCGGGTGACACGGACCGACATCAGTACCGCCTCGGCACAGGCACTGGCACCATCGTACATCGAAGCGTTGCTGACATCCATGTCGGTAAGTTGGCAGATCAGGGTCTGATATTCGAAGATCGCCTGCAGCGTGCCCTGGCTGATTTCCGGTTGATAGGGGGTGTAGGCAGAGTAGAACTCGCTGCGGGAAATCAGGTGATCGACCACCGACGGGCTGAAATGGTTGTAGGCGCCACCACCAAGAAAAGAGGTATGGGTTTCGTTCGTGGCGTTTTGCCTGGCCAGCCGCTTCAGCTCGCCGAGGACTTCGGGTTCAGACATCGGTGCGGCCAGATCGTAGGGACGATCCAGGCGGACGTCACGCGGGACCTCTGAAAACAGTCCCTCGATCGAATCGACCCCGATGGTTTTCAGCATCTGCCGGACATCTTCTTCAGTATGGGGGATGTAGTGCATCTGTCACCTTCCTCTACTGTGTAGCGAGACAGGAACGATAGGCTGCGGCGTCCATCAGGCTATCGACCTGAGCGGCCTCGGTCAGCTTGATTTTTATCAGCCAGGCCTCATCATAAGGGGAGCTATTGACAGTGTCGGGAGTGTCTGGCAAATCCTCGTTGATCTCAAGTACCTCGCCAGAAACGGGGGCCAAAAGGTCAGAGACGGCCTTAACCGATTCCACCACCCCAAAGGGTTGACCGGCTTCTACACTGCTGCCAACCTCGGGCAGTTCGACGAAGACCACGTCACCCATGGCGTCCTGGGCATAGTCGCTGATCCCGATTGTTGCAATACCATCCTCAACCAGAACCCACTCGTGGTCATCGGAATATTTCAGCGCGTCACGAATTTCCATTGTTCATTCTCCTTGGTTTGTTCCCCTGCTGTGCAGGTCGGTTAATTGAATTATAGCCTTAAACAAAAGGTGTCTTGACCACTTCGGCCGCGACCCTGCGATTACGGATACCGATACTGACTTCGGTGCCCAGCTTGTGGTGTCCCGTTGCGATTAGAGCCAGGGCGATACCGACTTTAAGGGAGGGGGCCATGGTGCCGCTGGTGACGATTCCAACCTCTTCGTCGCCGACGAAAACCGGATAGTTTTCGCGAGGCACGCCGGACTCGGTCATGCGTATGCCGACCAGGCGACGTGGTATGCCCGCCTCCTTCATCCGGCACAATGGCTCCTTGCCGATGAAGGATGGTTTGTCGAGCTTGGTGATCCAGGCGATTCCACCTTCGAG
>JAKIUS010000380.1 GCA_021647445.1 Geopsychrobacter sp.
GCTTCGAGGGGTTCATGTTGTTGCTCTTCTAACAGCCAGCGATGAAAAAATTTCAGTAACCTGGTGCAGTTGCGATCCGCCTCGATTTCTGAGGCGAGGGTGTCGATATCGTAGTTGGCCATGACGCTCAGTTCGACAAAGCTGGTTTTTTCGGGGCGCGGATCCATGATTTAAATCTCCGGTAGGGTAGAATATTCACTGAGGCATCATAAACAACAGCCTTCGAAACGGTCAAGCCGAATAGCCTGTCACAGGCCGAAGAATTTACGGGCATTCCGGGCCGCGTCCGGTTTGCCTGCGGTGGGGCTTTCTGCTAGTATGCAGCGCTCAGAATTGATCCAATAATGATCCCTATTGCAGTCCTTTAGTGTCTACTTCGATAAACAGGTAAATTGATGTCTGCCACCACTCCATTAATGCGTCAGTATCTTGAGATTAAGGCGCAGTATGAAGATGCTATTCTTTTTTTTCGCCTCGGCGATTTTTATGAAATGTTTCTCGATGATGCGGTAACCGCTTCGCGAGTGCTCGGTATCACCCTGACCTCCAGAAATAAAAATGATAAGGATTCCATACCCCTCTGCGGGATTCCTTATCATAGCAGTCAGGGTTACCTCGCAAAACTTGTCAGTAACGGTTTTAAGGTAGCGATCTGTGAACAGGTTGAGGATCCAAAATTGGCCAAAGGGATCGTCAAGCGTGAGGTGGTCAGGGTCGTGACTCCGGGTCTGGTGACCGATACCGATACCTTGGAACCGAAAGAGAACAACTACCTGCTGGCTCTGGTCGGGGAGTCTGAAGATGGTTATGGCCTCGCCTATGTCGATATCACCACCGGCGAGTTCCGGGTCACCCGGTTGGATAACTCGGAAAAGGTTGCCAGTGAACTTGCCTCTCTGCAGCCGCGTGAAATTCTGCTGCCGGCCGAGACTGAGGGGGATCTGCTCCAGAAGAGTTTTCTGCGTCATCTCGACGGCATGCTGGTCAATCGTTTGGCGGATTGGGAATTTGAAGAAGCGCGTGGTCTGGAGACTCTCTGTAGTTTTTTTAATTGCAGCGGTCTGCAGGCGTTCGGTTGTCAGGATCTGCCGCAGTCGATTCGCGCTGCGGGAGGGCTGCTGGCTTATCTGCAGCGTACCCAGATGGATGATCTGCGGCATATCCGCAATCTGGTGACCTATCATACCCGCGACCATATGGTCCTCGATGAAGCAACGCGTAGAAATCTTGAATTGACCGCCACTCTACAGGGGGGACGCAAGAAGGGGTCTTTGCTTGGGGTGCTCGATCGGACCCTGACCGCTATGGGGGGACGTCTGCTGCGGCAATGGATTCATTATCCGCTGATCGATAAGGATCAGATCATCCGTCGCCAGGATGCTCTGGCGGAACTTCTCGATGAGTCCCTGCGCCGTATCGATCTAGGTAGCGCTCTCGATGGAGTCTATGATCTGGAGCGGCTCAATGGCAAAATTTCGATGGCCAGCGCCAATGCCAAGGACATTATTGCCCTGCGTGATTCGTTACGTCGCTTACCGCAGATCGACGATCTGTTGGCTCCTTGTCATGCGGGGCTGTTGCAAACCCTGCGGCAGAGTATTGATCTGCTTCCCGGGCTGGTGGCCGAGATTGATCGCTCACTGGTCGATGATCCTCCTTTTGTGTTGCGCGATGGCGGGATCATTCGTGATGGATACAACGAGCAGTTAGATGAACTTCGTTCGATCAGTCGTGAGGGGAAGGGTTGGATCGCGCGTCTTGAGCAGGATGAGAAGAAACGCAGCGGGATCAACGCCCTTAAGGTCAAGTACAACAAGGTTTTCGGCTATTTTCTTGAGGTGCCACGGCGTTTCTCCGATGATGTCCCAGAGGATTATCAGCGCAAGCAGACCCTGGCTAACGCCGAACGTTTCATCACTCCGGCGCTCAAGGAGTATGAGTCCAAGGTGCTGGGGGCCGAAGAACGTCTGGTTGTGCTTGAATATGATCTCTTTCAGCAGATTCGCAAAATGACCGCTGAACATGGTGCGCGCATTGAGCAGACCGCCGACGCCCTGGCACAGCTTGATGCCCTGCTGTCCCTCGCCGATCTGGCCCATGATCGTCAGTATGTGCGTCCGCAGATCGATGATAAGGATCTGCTGGTGATCGAGGGCGGTCGTCATCCGGTGGTTGAGCAGATGAGTCTACAGGAACCCTTCGTGCCCAACGATGTGCAGCTCGATCTGCAGGAGAATCAGCTCTTGATCATCACCGGTCCGAACATGGCCGGTAAATCGACCTTCATGCGCCAGGTGGCGCTCATCACCCTGATGGCGCAGATGGGTGGTTTCGTGCCGGCCGACAAGGCGCGAGTCGGGGTGGTTGATCGTATCTTTACTCGGGTCGGGGCCAGTGATAATCTGGCCAAGGGTGAGTCGACCTTTATGGTTGAAATGAATGAGACCGCTAATATCCTGCGTCATGCGACCAGCCGCAGCTTGATTATTCTGGATGAAATCGGGCGTGGGACATCGACCTTCGACGGAGTCAGTATCGCCTGGTCGGTGGCCGAATATCTGCACGACAATAAAGAGGTGGCGGCCAAGACCCTGTTCGCGACCCATTATCATGAATTGACCGACCTTTGCTTAACCCGCAAACGGATTAAAAATTTCAATATTGCGGTCAAGGAGTGGAACGATCAGATCATCTTCTTGCGCAAGATCGTCGCAGGTGGGGCCAGCCGTTCTTACGGTATTCAGGTCGGTCGCCTGGCGGGGTTGCCGCAACCGGTGATCGATCGCGCCAAGGAGATATTGCACAACCTGGAAGCGGGCGAATTCAGCCGCGGTCATCAGCCGCGCATCGGTCGTAGTAAGAAAGAGTCTGCGGTCAAGGTAGATCCACAACTGCCCCTCTTCTCGATGAATGATGATCCGTTGCGCGAACAGTTGGAGCGCGTTGATATCAGCACGACAACCCCGCTTGAGGCTTTAAGCCTGCTTGACGAATTGAAGAAATTACTTTGAATGCCATG
>JAKIUS010000381.1 GCA_021647445.1 Geopsychrobacter sp.
GCGGGCAGGGCGACCAGAAGGTGCTCGGCATGAAACAGGCCAGTCTCAGTCACTAGCAAGTCAGAAGCCGCATCGTAATCAAAGCGATCCCCGGACCATTGGGCAAGGATCTTATTCGTCCACAAATTTTGCAATTTAAGCTGGCCAAAGTTGCCATTTATCACCGCCGACTCACCACCTTCGGCCAAACGCCCGGCACCGCCCAGCAGAGGAAACACTGCGACCTGCTTCTCTTGACCCGTTTGCAGATTATGCAACATCAACCGACGAGATGCGTCAAAGGCAGGAGGAGCATAAATGCGAGTGTAAAGCACTTCATCTTCAAGCGGTGACAGATCAAAGTCAAAGGAGTGCGACAAACGACCCTGCAATATTTTTGCAATTGAGGGCACAATGGTGGTTTCATACAGAGGAATCGTCAGGATCCGCCAGCGGCCATCCCACTGAAGTAATTGCCCAGAAATATGTGTGCCGAAAGAATAAGTTTGAGTGGTAAGAACACTGGCGGTCAAACGACCGTAGCGCGGCCATTGTAAACGGGTCGTATGCCCGGGAAAGTGATGTTTATATACCAGAACGCCATCGGCTCCGAAAACATAGAGATGCGACTCACCATCCATCAACACTGTGGCGGCCAGCATCAAGCCATCGGGCGACCAGCAAAGGGTCTCGGGAGGCTGGTCGAGCAGATGGCTGCGTTGCCCGGTTGCAAGGTTTTTCAGGTTTAAATCCCTATCCCCCCAAGCGACCATCTGACCCTCGGCAGAGACAGCCATCGCACCGACCGAACTCGATTTCACCACCGTCTGAACCCTGAAATCAGCCGCAGTATCCATAGCTTGCGGTTCAAAACCTGCGGCACAACCGGCCAACAAGCTACAGATCAGAAAAATAATTATGCTCAGCATGGCACGATTAAACCACAAGTTTTCTTTAAGAAACGCCATCAATCAACCCTTAAGCAATTTCATTTGAGGCTGCCATCGATCCCCAGGGTAACAACTTGCAAGGGGATGTCAGCACCACTAGCGGCCAACGCCTGCCGGACAAGCGCAACCAACCCGGCGCAACAGGGAACCTCCATGACGGCGATGGTCAAGGATTGGACTCCTCCTTGAGAGAACATCTGTGTCAGTTTTTCGATATAGGCCTGGCCATCGTCCAATTTCGGGCAGGCAATCAACAGGGCCTTATCCTTCAGCATATCCTTATGAAAATCAGCATAGGCAAAGGGGACACAATCCGCAGCGATCAAGAGATCGGCACCCTGCAGAAAGGGCGCAGTCGGTGGCACCAGATGCAACTGAACCGGCCATTGACGAAGTTCTGAGGGCCTTTTCCCCGCAACATCACCCGCTTTTTGAGCCACGGCAACAGTTTTCACCTGCGTCGAAGGACAACCGCCCCCCGGAGTTCCCGTCTGGGCATGAACCAGGGGTTCACGTCCAATCTCCTTGAGTCGCTGACTGACCGCAACCTCGTCATAGGAGTCGGCTTCGCGCGTTTCAATAGTGATTGCGTCCTGCGGGCAGTCCCCTAAGCAGGCACCCAAACCGTCACACAGGTTATCTGAGAGCAGCTTGGCCTTGCCATCGATGATCTGAATGGCCCCTTCCGCACAAGAAGGAACACACAGACCGCAGCCATCACATTTTTCTTCGTCGATATTCACCATCTCACGCATCGCCATGATTGATTCTCCATCAATGTGTTTATGTCGGATATTCAGCAGCACAAAATATAGCAGACTCTTAGCGTTTGAATCCTTGATTTGAATCAAAAAAGCCCCCGACAATCCTGCCGAGGGCTTTTTGTTTAAACCTGAAAAGAATTAGCAATCATAGTAAAGCGAAAACTCTTCTGGACAGGGACGCATACGCACCGGATCAACTTCGCACTCACGCTTGTAATCGAGCCACATATCGATGACATCCTTAGTGAAAACGTCGCCCTTGAGCAGAAAATCATGATCGGCCTCAAGGGCATCCAGCGCCTCGGGCAGAGTCCCGGCAACGTGCGGGATATCCTTCAACTCCTCAGGGGAGAGACCGTAGAGGTCTTTGTCGATCGGCTGGCCGGGATCAATTTTGTTGTCGATACCGTCAAGGCCAGCCATCAACAGGGCCGAGAAGCAAAGATAACCGTTGGCGGCCGGATCGGGGAAGCGACACTCTACCCGCTTCGCCTTGTCATTGTCGGTATTCGGAATACGCAGCGCCGCAGAACGGTTACGGTTCGAATAGGCAAGATTGACCGGAGCCTCATAACCAGCCACCAGACGCTTGTAGCTGTTGGTGGTTGGATTGGTAAAGGCGTTCAACGCTTTGGCGTGTTTGATAACACCACCGATAAAATAAAGCGCCATCTTGCTCAGGCCGCCGTAGCCGTCACCGGCGAAGAGGTTTTTGCCCTCTTTCCAGATCGACATGTGACAGTGCATCCCTGAACCATTATCACCATAAACAGGTTTCGGCATGAAAGTCGCGGACTTGCCATTACGGAAGGCGACATTCTTGATGATATATTTGAACCATTCATGCAAAATATAAAAGATCTAATTGAACCATTATTACCAAGATTTAAAAATGAAGGTAAAAATTACCTCACCATTGCATTTGGCTGTACAGGTGGTCATCACAGATCAGTATTTTGTACTAAAACTTTAAAACCATGGATCGAATCCAAAGATTTTAAAACCCATATTATTCACAGAGATATTAGTTTATAGTCCCATATTCGAAGTCGGTGCTTTATTCCCTGTCACAGGTTTATTTTCTGAATTATTAGGCTCTTCTATTGCCCCACATAATTTTGCCATAAATTCAGGGTGGCTACGTGAGAGGAATATTTGCGGGCCACGAGTTTCTTCGCGAACTTCATAGATGATGGCGCGCACGCGGTCATTAATATTGAGCGGCTCGCGCGGGATAGTTTCGTCGCGGCGGATTATGCCTTCGGCTTTGCCTTGGTTCTCGATTTTTACTTTGCCATAGTCTACGCGCTTCA
>JAKIUS010000002.1 GCA_021647445.1 Geopsychrobacter sp.
CTCGAGGAGGGCAGGGTGCAGGTCAGTGAATCCCCCTGTGCACGCAAGATCTGTATTGGCATGGGAAAAGTTCGTCGGGCCGGTGATTTGTTGGCCTGCGTACCAAACCGCGTGGTGGTGCGGATTGAAGGGAAGAAAACCGACGGTTATGATCTCCTCAGTCGATGATGAGCAACGCTTGGAGCAGGTGCGGCAGCGCGTCTTTATGTCGTTGTTTATTGCGCTGGCAGGCGGCCTGCATACCTTTGAATCCCTGTTACCGAACCCGCTGCCCTGGTTCCGGATCGGTTTGGCCAATATCCTCGCCCTGACCGCCCTCTCTTTTTACGGCTTGCGGGCCATGTGGGTCCTCAGCCTGACCCGGGTATTTATCGGCAGTCTCTTGATTGGCAATCTGTTCGGTCCGGGTTTTATGTTGTCTTTTGCCGGTGGCCTTGGCGCTTGCCTGATGATGTCGGTCGGGGCGGTGCTATTGCGGCGTGGGATCGGTCTGGTCGGCCTTTCGGTGCTCGGTGCGACTGGACATGTGTGCGGACAATTGCTGATCGCGGGGTTGGTGGTGGTTCAGCACCAATCTATATGGTTGCTGTTGCCGGTTTTTCTGCTCTTTGCTCTGCTCAGTGGAGTCCTTAATGGGCTTGCTGCTGATTTCATGGTTGATTATCTGTTACAGCACCCGGCGTTTTCGGCCTGCCACAAACGCTTCGGCTTTTCTCCAGAGAGATGAGGGAATAAAAAAATGCGTCGATTTATCTATCTGCTGCTGATCTGTCTGTTGAGTGCCTGTGCCCTAGGAGGGCAACAGACAGATAAATCAAAGTCTGCTTTCGAGCTTTCGCCAGCCTTAAGCCACGCGCAACTGCGGGAGGCTTTCGCCGCCCTGCCGGGAGTCTTGGTTCCTGAGAGTGAACCACTGCGGGTGCTTTTTCCGGCGGGGGTTCTTTTTGCCAGCGGTTCCGTTTTGCCCATGCCGGGTGGCAGCGGGATGCTCGACAGCCTTGTCGACCTGCTCAAAGAATCGAACCTCGACTGGCGTTTTATCCTGCGGGCTGCTAGTGGCGAGGGGACTGAATACGACCAGGGCCTGGCGGCAGCGCGGGTTAAAATTCTGAAAACCTATTTCAAGGATGTTGGGCTCAACGTTCGCACCCTGCGTTTTCAGGCGGTTGCAGAAGCGGGACCCTTGCTTGAAATACAGAACCTTAAATAGTTACAATCAAGAAAGAGGAGTCGAACAATGAAAGTCATTCTTCCGGTTGCGGGTAAAGGCACCCGCCTGCGCCCACATACCCATACCAAAGCCAAGTCGCTGGTTCATGTCGCGGGAAAAACCGTGCTTGAACATATCATCAGTCGACTTGAATCTCTGGAGATCAGTGAATATCTCTTTATTATCGATGAAAATGGCCAACAGATCAAAGAGTTCATGGCGCGGAAGTTTCCTGAGCTGAAATGTCGTTTTTTCGTGCAGAAGCAACGTCTGGGACCGGCGCATGCGGTGGCGCTGGCGGCACCGGCTATCGAAGAGGATGAAGACCTGTTGGTTGTGTTCAATGATACCATCTTCGTGACCGATCTGACCCGGATTCCGGAGCTCTGCGCAAATGCCGATGGCCTGATCTACTCGAAAGAGGTTGAGGATTATCAACGTTTTGGCGTCAATGTGGTGCGAGATGGTCGGATCGTCGATATGGTCGAAAAGCCGGACACCCCGGTTTCACGGCTGGCGCAGGTCGGACTCTATTACTTAAAAGATGGTCGTGGTTTCATCGAGCATATTGAGCAGACGATCAAGGCGGGGGAGATGGTCAAGGGGGAATACTATCTGCCCGCAGTCTTTATGCGCATGATTAGTGCGGGGTTGAACCTACAGGCTCCCGAGATCGATGCCTGGCTCGATTGCGGTAAGCCGGAGACTCTGCTGGAAACCAATCGTTTCTTGCTTCAGGGTCGGCATCACGTGCATGGTGAGATTGAAAACAGCGTGTTGATTGAGCCGGTGCATATTGAACAGGGAGCCATGGTTAAAGATTCGATTCTCGGTCCAAATGTATCGGTTGCTGCGGGCAGTCGGATCGAAAAGAGTATCGTTTCCGATTCGATTATCAATGCCGAAAATCGGGTCATTAACATGGTGCTCGATCAGTCGCTGCTCGGGGATGTGGTCACCCTTGTCGGGTCACCGCGGCGCATGAATATCGGTGATCATTCGATTATCGAAATGGATCAGTAGCCAGGATCATAAATGAGAGCCTCTTGCAAAAGGCTGAAAAATCAAGTGCCCGTCATTCCCGCGTAGGCGGGAATCCAGAAGTTCTCAGGTACGGCCTAAAAACTGGATTTCCGTTTTCACGGGGATGACAACTTTTGCAAGAGCCTCATGAACATGTTTATTGTAAAGGATTTCTGAGTGAGCGGAATGACGATTAATCAACTGCTGCCCTACCTGCTGCCGCCTCTGCTCGGTGCGCTGATCGGCTATGTAACAAATTATATCGCCATTCGCATGCTTTTTCGTCCGCTGAAGGCCTGGCGCATATTCGGTTTGCGCCTGCCACTGACTCCGGGAATTATTCCCGCCAAGCGAGGGGAACTGGCGTGTCGGATGGGAGATATGGTCGGCGAGCATCTGTTGACCGCCGCCGATGTCGGTCGCGCCTTTGCCAAGCCAAGTATTCAGAACGAACTGCGTCTGGCGGTGACCGACAAGCTCGGAACCTTTCTTGATCGAGAGCTGGGACCGCTCGAAACGCTGATTCCAGCCCGTTTTCGCCCCCGTTTCCGTGAGCTGGTTGATCTGCTGCGTGGCAAGGTGGCACGGCTGATCTTTGCTTACCTGCAGAGTGACGGTTTTGAAACCCGTTTGCGTGGGTATCTGCAGCGCCAGGGAGACCAGTGGCTAGCCCAGGATTTAGGCAATATTCTCACCCCACGGCGTTACCAAAGCCTGCAGCAGCATTTGGACGACAAGCTGAGCAGTTTTTTCCAGTCACCAAAGCTGGCCGAAACCGTTGGTCATTATGTAGATCATAAAACAGAAGCCCTGTTTGCCAATCAACGCCCCCTGCGTGAATTGTTGCCACCTGAGTTGATCGAGCTGTTACTCAAGCAACTGGAACGGGAGATCCCACCGTTGGTCGAACGTTTTGGCGGGATGCTGTATGATCCGGAATTTCGTGAGCGGCTGGTCGACAAGGGCAAAAAGGCGATCGATTCATTCCTCGATTCTTTGGGTGGCCTGGCCGGGTTGATCAGCGGATTCATGGACCTCAACAAGATTTACGATAAAATTCCTGAATTTCTCGACAAGGCCGGTGAAGAGGTTGCCGGTTGGCTCAAGGAAGAACGGACGCAACAGCAGCTGGCCGCACTGTTGCGTGAGCGGGTCGACGGCATGCTCGACAAACCCCTGGCGGTCTATCTGGAAAAACTTCCTTTTGAAAAGGTCAATGGGCTGCGTCGTTTTGTCCGTGAGCAGGCGATTGTTGCCCTGCAGTCGCGGCGTACCACTGAAGCAGCCCTTGGCCTGAGCGAAACCGCTATCGACCGGCTAAAGGATCGTTCTTTTGAAAGTTTGCTGAGCGCTAGTCTTCCGGACGGAACCCTCGACAGCGTGCGTGAGCAGCTGGCTGAGCGACTGCTCGAACTGCTCCGTTCACCCCAGGCGCGTACTGCTCTCGAAACCGTACTGCTGGAGCAGAGCGAAGAGTGGATCTACCGCAAGCCGCTCGGTCTACTTTCGGCACGGTTGCCGAATGACCTGCGTCAGGAGCTAGAGACTTCGCTCTGCCAGTTGGTCGAGGAGTTGCTTAAAAAAGAAGCCCCGCGTCTGGTCGAAACTCTCAATGTGAGGCGTATGGTAGAAGAAAAGGTCAACGGCCTCGATCTTATGCAGGTTGAAGGGCTGCTGATGGGAATCATGCAAGAGCAGTTTAAGTACATTAACTTGTTTGGTGGGCTACTCGGCTTTCTGATTGGTCTGCTCAACCTGGTGTTGCTGAGAATGATGTAAAGACCATTGATTTCAAGCTTATCCTCTGGCCGGTTATCAAATCAGGAAAAGAGAATGATTGAAGTTACAGCATTGATAAAACAGGGAGAAGGCATTTCCGTTGAATTTAAGAAATGTCGCAATAACCTCAATCGGGATATTTATGAGACCGTCTGCGAGTTCCTTAACCGTCACGGTGGAACCCTGTTGCTCGGAGTGAGTGATGCCGGGGAGGTGACCGGTGTTGATCCAGACTGTACGGAACAACTGAAAAAAAACTTTGTAACGGCCATCAACAATCCGCAAAAACTTTATCCTCCAGCCTATTTGTCCATTGATGAAATTGATAAAGAAGGCAAGACAATCCTGCGTATTTATGTGCCGGAAAGCTCACAGGTGCATCGCTGTAATGGTCGTATCTTAGACCGTAACGAAGACGGCGACTTTGACATTACCGACCATACTACGCAAGTCGCCAATCTTTACCTGCGCAAGCAGACCACCTACTCGGAGAATAAGGTATATCCCCATGTCGGGCTGAGCGACTTGCGGTCCGATTTAATCGCACGCTGCCGTAAGCTCGCCGGAGTCTGGACTGCGGGCCACCCCTGGTCACAGATGGACGACCAGGAGTTGATCCAAAGTGCCCAGCTCTACCAGATCGATACCGAAACCAGAAAAGACGGTATTACTCTCGCAGGCATTCTTCTGTTGGGTACCGACCAGCTCATTCTATCAACCGTACCTCATCACCGGACTGATCTGATCTTGCGCAAGGTGAACCTGGATCGTTACGATGACCGGGATCTGGTTCGCACCAACCTGGTCGAAAGTTATGATCGAATTATTGCCTTTGTCCAGAAACACCTGCCCGATCCGTTTTTTCTGGAGGGCATGGATCGCATCAGTATCCGCGACGCGATCTTCCGCGAAGTTGCCTCCAATATCCTGATTCACCGGGAATATACCAATGCGTTCCCAGCCAAACTGATCATCGAATTTGGGCAGGTCTGTACCGAAAATAGTAATAAGCCACATGGCTTCGGAACACTTGATCCAACCACCTTTACACCGTTCCCCAAGAACCCGGTAATTGGAGCTTTTTTCCGTGAGATTCATCGGGCCGATGAACTCGGCTCTGGAATGCGCAAGATGATGCGCTATGGGAATGCCTACGGTGGTGCCGATCCTGAATTAATTGAGGGGGATGTCTTCCAGGTTGTGGTTAAGGTGCCGGAATTCGGAGCAATAGCGCCTCAACGCCCCTCTCTAAAACCAGAGTCAGAGGCCCAGTCGGGGGCCCAGTCGGGGGCCCAGTCGGGGGCCCAGTCAGATGATATCATTCACGCTCTGAGTGAGCGCGCTCTTTCAGCAAATGAACTGATTGAAATGCTGGGATTGAGCAGTAAAACAGGAGCTTTTAAGCGAAACATCAAAGAGCTGATGGATAGAAGATTTATTGAGTACACCCTTCCTGAGAAGCCCGGAAGTCGTCTTCAGAAATACCAATTGACAGAAGCAGGTAACCGTTTCCTGAAATCTTCACAGGATTAGAGATGGAACTAAAAACAGAGATACAACAATGCCTCCAGGCCTTCTCCGGTAAAGACTTGCGCACTGCCGCCATCGGTCTGCTGAACACTTTGGGCTATCAGAGTGAAAAGACCCTTGATCTCGGTGGTTCGCCAGAGGCATTTCTTGAGCAGTTCGACAATGATCCCGACCGGGCTTTCCGCAAAGACAAAGCCCTTTTTGAAGATTGGCAAGAGATTCAGCTGCTGTTCCAGCTTACAGATCAGGAACTCAGTGGTCAGAACAGTCTGTTTGTGGAAAACGAAGTAAAGCAGGGAGTGATGAACTCTTACCTCTTCTTTGCCCTCAGGCTGAAAGAGGCGACATACACTCGCGGCAAACTGGCGCAAATTACCCGCCAGCTAAACCGACTCTTTCCGATGCCGGTGATGGTGTTTTTTGAATATGACGGTCAGCTTTCTATCGCTGTCATCAATCGTCGCGGAAACAAACGTGATAGCGACAATGATGTGCTTGGAAAAGTAACCTTTATCCAAGGTATCAGTTTGGCAGCTCCCCACCGTGGGCATCTTGACATCCTGGCCAGTTTCTCCATTTCAGCACTGACCAGTAAGACTGGAATTAATAGTTTCGATGCTCTGCATGCGGCTTGGGAAGAAGTTTTTAACGTTGAGCTGCTCAACAAGAAATTCTACCGTGAACTTTCCAATTGGTATTTTTGGGCTATGCAGCATGTCCATTTTCCTTTTGACAACGCAGAGCTGGACAAGGATCAACTCTTTAAAGACGATGACAAAATTCGGGAGCATGATGCCAAAAACCTCATCCGCCTGCTGACCCGGCTTTTGTTTGTTTGGTTTATCAAAGAGAAGGGTCTCATTCCAGAATCCCTCTTTGATTCGGATAAGCTGAAGAGCGAGGTGCTCAATGATTTTGATGACTGCTCTGCCGATACCCGTTTCTACAAAGCTATTCTCCAGAACCTGTTCTTTGCAACCCTCAACCAAAGCTGCGGTAAGCGCCAGTTCCGTAACCCAGGGCGACAGCATCGTAATATTACGACACTGATGCGTTATCAGCAGTATTTTCAGGATTCCGACAGTTTCATTGCACTGGTTGAATCGGCCGTACCTTTTATGAACGGTGGTCTTTTTGAATGTCTGGATATGCCGCATCCGACTAAAAAGGGTCCCCAGGGCGGTGATGTGATCCTTTTTGAAGATGGCTTTTCAGATCGTGATGACAATGTGCTCCGGGTGCCGGATTTTCTCTTCTACGGCAAACAAAAAAACATCGACCTCAGCGGAGTTTATGGTGACAATAAACGCAAAAAAGAAAAAGTTCTGGGCCTTATTCATATCCTCAATAGCTATAAGTTTACGATTGTTGAAAACACGCCGATAGAGCAGGAAATTGCGCTCGACCCCGAGCTTCTCGGTAAGGTCTTTGAGAATCTGCTTGCCTCTTACAACCCTGAAACAAAGACGACCGCACGTAAACAGACCGGCTCCTTCTATACTCCGCGAACCATTGTGGATTATATGGTCGACGAATCACTGAAGGCCTATTTGAGCCAGGCGCTTTGTAAGGCTTGCCCTGAAGTCACCGAAGGGGATGCCAAAGAAGGGCTTGATATCCTGTTTTCGTACTCTGAAAAAGAACATGTTTTTTCTGAGGCAGAAAAACTCGCACTCATTACGGCGATCGATAATTGCAAGATTCTCGATCCTGCCTGCGGTTCCGGTGCCTTTCCGATGGGCATTCTGCACAAGCTGGAGTTCATTCTCGGTAAACTTGATAAAAACAACAAGCTATGGCGTGATCGTCAAATTGGAAAAGTTAACGATACTATTGCTGTTGCCGAGCAGATTGACGACGCTGTCATCCGCGAAAATACCGTTAAGGATCTGGAAGCCCAAAAAGAGGATGTTGAAGAGGCATTCTCGCAAAACGATCTTGGTTATGGCCGCAAACTCTACCTTATCGAAAACTGTATTTACGGCGTAGATATTCAGTCGATTGCCACGCAGGTGAGTAAGCTCCGTTTCTTTATCTCGTTGATTGTCGAGCAGGGGATCAATCCGGATAAAGAGAACTTTGGTATACGCCCCCTGCCTAACCTGGAAGCTAAATTTACGACCGCTGATACGCTGATCCCGATCGAAAAGCCCGCAGATCAGGGCGAGTTATTTGAATCCAAAAAGGTTAAGGACCTCGAAAAAGAGCTGAAACAGATACGACATAATTTGTTCAACGCCAAGACGCCGAAAACCAAAAACAAATACCGCTTACGCGATAAAGAACTGCGTGAACAGATTGCCGCAGAACTGGAAGTTAGCGGTTGGAGCAGCGCCTCTGCCCGGCAGCTTTCCCAATGGGACCCCTACGACCAGAATGCCAGCTCCCCGTTCTTTGATGCTGAGTGGATGTATGGCATTTCGGACGGATTCGATGTTGTTATCGGGAATCCACCGTATATTTCGGTTGAAAAATTCAGCGGGACGAAACAGCAAGAAGTATGGAAAAAAATCTATACAACTTATGCCGCCCGAGGTGATGTCTACTGTTTCTTTTACGAACGTGGTGCTCAATTACTTAGACCTGGTGGACACCTCTGTTATATCACTTCCAATAAATGGATGCGGGCAGGCTACGGAGAAAAGCTGCGTGCTCTTCTCTCCTCGGCTGTAGATACCAAAGCCGTTCTTGATTTTGGTATGGCGCAGAATTTTGGTGCTGCCACCACTTATACGAACATTCTGAACTTTGAAAACATACCGACAACTAATCTCACCCAGGCTTGCTACGCTGCTGACGATAATGAGGCAATGGCTGATCCCGGAAATTATTTTCGGGGGAAAGCTGTACTGATGCCGGAACTTAGTGAAAACGCTTGGGTCGTCGTCACCCCCGAACGCTACCGCATCAAAAAATTAGTCGAGTTGCAGGGTGTCCCTCTTGGGAAGTGGAATTTAAATATAAACTATGGAATCAAGACCGGTCTCAATGATGCTTTCTTCCTTACGCATGAACAGGTCGAAGACTTGATTGATCGTGAGCCACGGGGATCAGAGATTATTGTACCACTTTTGCGCGGTCGTCATATTGATCGTTACAGGGTTAATTATGATGCTCTCTACATGTTGCTGATAAAATTCGGGGCATACAAAACACTTGAGCAGAATTATCCGGCTGTGTATTCACATCTGAAGAAATATGAAGCAGCTTTGAAAAAGCGTGGGCAGTGTAAATACTCACGGGCGAAGAAAGGAACTGTAAATCAGGAGTACCCTGGTCAGCATCATTGGTTGGAACTGGATAATAATATTACAGATGAATATATCGAAGCTTTCCGTCAACCAAAGATTATCTATCCGAATATGACCAAATACCTACCATTCTACTACGACCAGCAAGACCATTTTTTCATTAACGACAAAGCGTTTATCATGACCAGTGACTCAGAGTCGTTGCCATATTTGACCGCCGTGTTGAACTCTTCTCTTTTTCGCTGCTGTTTCCGCGACAACTTCCCTGAACTGCTCGGAAATTCATATGAAGTACGTAAGGTTTTCGTAGACAAAATCCCGATCAAGAAATCCGACGCAATGACAGTGCCCCTGTTCGAAATATTGGTCAATTACATCCAGTTTGTAAAAGCTGACGCACATCAATCAACATCGGACAGCGCATCTGCTGCTGTTATTGCCGCTTTCCTCGAAGAGGTCATCGACGCCTGCGTGATGGAGGTTTATTTCGCTGAGCACATGCGTGAGCGCAAGCTCAACCTGATGGATCATGTTCGCTCGCTACTGCCAGCTGATAATGATCAGCGCAGTGATTCCGAAAAGTGGCACACTATCACTGCCTTTTTTGAACAGGCTAATACCCTGGATCACCCCATCCGCAACCGCCTGATGCGCATAATCAGCGATAGCCCCGAACTTCTCGCAGTGATCAAAAAAGAAGGCAAGGTATGAGCTGTTCGTGTTTCAATTTTCTGATCGCCATAGACGATCCCTTTAATCGTGATTTCTACACCCAAATGGCACAGATGGACGGTTGGTCCACACGTACTCTCAGGGAACGGATTAACCCTATGCTGTTCGAATGCACCGCCTTGTTAAAGAACCGAGAATTACGAACTTACTCACAAACTGTGGCGCAAAAAATCAGATAAGATTCTCCAGAAAGACCCATCTCATCATGTGGTAGGATCAGCAGCAATAAAAAACAGGAGAAAAGGCCATGGCAAAGATAGAAGGCTTCAGAATTAAAAATTACCGTGTGTTGAAAGATGTGACACTTGGGAAGCTATGGAGTATGCAAAAAGCCCAAGCATTGACGCCTATGACTGCCGTAATCGGGAAAAACGGCGTCGGTAAAAGCTCACTATTCGACGCCTTTGGTTTTCTTGCAGATTGTTTGAAATTGGGTGTTGAAGAAGCCTGTGACACCAGAGGGCGGGGTGGTTTTGAGCGTATTTGTTCTCTAGGAGCTACCGGGCCGATTGAGTTTGAAGTCTATTACAAACAAGACGGTAATGCCCGTCCGATTACCTATGAACTTGCCATTGATGCTGACAAAACCGGCCGACCCTACGTAAAACGGGAACGCCTTCGCCAGCGACGTAAAGGACAAAAACATGGTTGGCCATTCTCTTTTCTGGTGCTGAATGAAGGCAAAGGAATCGTATGGAAAGGGGAAGAACTGGGACAGCCGTTTGATACCGATACGGAATTTGTTGATTTATTGCAGTTGATAAAAAAAATCGAAACAGACTCACAAGCTGAAGAAAGTCGCGAAACTGAGATTGTTGAATTACAAGACAAGCGTAAACTCGGAATTGTAACTCTCGGAGCGCTGAAACAACATCCCAGAATATCGGCTTTTCGACAGTTCATCGAGGGTTGGTATTTGAGTTATTTCACACCAGATGCCGCCCGTAGCCTGCCATTAGCCGGGGCACAAAAGCATTTGAATATACATGGGGACAATCTCGGCAATGTCGTTCAGTTTATGGAGCGTGAACACCCTAAACGCTTTCAGAGTATCCTCGACCGCATCGCTGAGAAAATCCCCGGAATTGATCGGATCACTACCGAAGAGAGTCCAGATCGACGGGTGCTTTTACGGTTTAACGACAAAGGATTCGATGATCCGTTTTACGCACAACAGATGTCTGATGGCACGCTGAAGGTTTTTGCTTATTTGCTTTTATTGGAAGATCCAACACCACCGCCATTTATCTGTATTGAAGAGCCTGAAAACGGGCTCTATCATAAACTTCTTGAGACTTTGGCAACGGAATTCCGTAGCCACGCCACCGGGCGGAAAAATGCACCGCAAATTTTCATCACAACCCATCAGCCTTATTTTGTAGACGCACTCTCTCCGGAAGAGACCTGGATACTGGAAAAAGGACAAGGTGGTTTCTCGACCATTCGCAGAGCCAGTGATGATGCAACCGTTAAAGCTTTAGTCGATGAAGGATTGCCGCTTGGTAGCCTCTGGTACAGCGATTATCTGGATGCGGGGTGAGCTGATGCATTTTGAAATACTGATTGAAGATGCGTCAGGAAAACTCGCTTTGGATTCTATCATGGGGAAGATTCTTGGCCCAAATGAGCAAGATCATACCTACAAGGTAATTCCCTATAAAGGCATTGGCCGTATTCCAAAAAACCTGAGAGGTAAAACAGATCCACAAAAGCGGATTCTTTTGGATCGTTTACCCAGGTTACTCAGAGGCTATGGGAAAAGCTTCCAAAGTTTCCCGGCTGTAGTTGTCGTGGTCGTAGACCTGGATAACAAGAGCGGTGTGGCGTTCAAACAGGAAATGCTCGACATTCTGAATAATTGTAATCCAAAACCGACGACACTGTTTAGAATTGCAATAGAGGAAGGCGAAGCCTGGTTGATGGGAGACCGTAACGCCGTAAAAACCGCGTACCCTCATGCAAAGGATCAGATTTTGAACACTTATGTGCAAGACAGTATCTGTGGCACATGGGAAATGCTTGCGGATGTCGTTTATCCAGGCGGAGTGCAAAAACTCAAACAACTGGGCTGGCCTTATACCGGACAGGCTAAGTGCGAATGGGCGGAGAATATTGCACCTCACTTAGACGTGGAGAACAATCAATCTAGAAGCTTTCAGGTGTTTCGTGATGGAATACGAAATCTGATGTAAGTGTAAATCTAATCGCTGGTTAGCGACCGAGGTAAGAGGGTAGGGCATGTTTGATGATGCTGATTTGAAAGCGCAGATGAAAAGGGTTCTAGCTGGCGTAGAGCAGTTGCTGCCGCAATTGACCGAACCGATTAACTGGCAACACTGCCATGCCGCAAGCTGGCGCCGCCATACGTTGACTGGTTTTTTGCACCCGGTTGAATATCTAGATCCGGTACAGCTGGATGATCTGCTCGGCATCGATAAGCAGAAGCAGATTCTTGAAGAGAACACCTCTCAGTTTATCGATGGTTTTCCCTCCAATAACGTTCTCTTATGGGGAACCCGTGGCACCGGTAAATCGACCCTGGTTCGTGCACTGCTCAACCGTTATGCTTCCGACGGATTGCGCGTAATCCAGGTTGATAAAGACGATCTTGTTTACCTGCCCGATATCTTCGCCGTGGTTCGTGGCCAGGCCTACCGTTTCATCCTGCTTTGTGACGATCTCTCATTCGAACCGGGCGAGACCAGTTATAAGGAGCTCAAGAGTGCTCTTGATGGTTCGGTCTACGCTGCGCCAGAGAATGTGCGGATCTATGTTACCTCCAACCGCCGACATCTGCTGCCTGAGTATGAGACCGACAACCTTGGGGCCAAGATGGTCCATAACGAGATCCATCATGGTGAAGGGGTTGAAGAGAAGATTTCTCTCTCGGACCGTTTCGGTCTCTGGGTCGCGTTCAATAGTTTCAGCCAGGATCAATACCTCGTGGTGGTTGAGAAGACCATCGCCCGTATTTGTCGCGAACAGCAGCTTGCACCCTTCTGGGATCAGGATGTGAGCCAGGCCGCTATCGAATGGTCACGGGACAAGAGCAAACGTTGCGGTCGCACCGCCCTGCAGTTTGCTATTTATTGCGTCGGGCGGCGCATGCGCGAGGGTAAATGATGGAGATTGCCTATTTTGCCGCCGGTTGTTTCTGGGGCATTGAGAAGAAGTTTTCTGAAATGATCGGGGTCTGCTCGACTGCGGTCGGCTACATGGGTGGTGACGGGTCGAATCCGACCTATGAGCAGGTCTGTAGCGGTGAGAGCGGTCATGCCGAGACCGTCAAGGTGGAATTTGATCCGCAACAGATCAGTTATGCTGATCTGCTTGAGTCTTTTTGGCAGATGCATAATCCGACCTGTTTAAACTATCAGGGCTGGGATATCGGGACGCAGTACCGCAGTGCAATCTTCATTGTTGATGAAGGCCAGCGTCAGCAGGCGGAAGCGAGCTTTCAGGCCGAAATCGGCGGCGCGCGTCGCGATGAACCGATCGTTACTGAAATAGTCCCGGCACAGACTTTTTGGCGCGCGGAAGAGTACCACCAGCAGTATCTGGCCAAACGAAACCGTTGACCCGAATCTCCCTCGCCTTTAAACAATTCACATTTTTTAAACTGGAAAACCGATGCCTTTTTCATTAACCATTCAGGAAATTCGCCGAGTCTGTGGTCAGACCTATTATCAACGGGGCCTTAATTATCAGCGTCAGGGTCGGGTGCTGGTTGCCGAATGGGATGATGAGGGACAGATGTTGTTCGGCGAGGTCAAGGGGAGTGGACGCAGAACCTATCAACAGGAGATCCTTTTCACCGCGGGTTCGAAGCACCATTTTGCTGGGTTCTGTAGCTGTCCGGTCTCAAATAATTGCAAGCATATCGTCGCTGTGCTGCTCGAATGGATCGAACTCAACCTAGAGACCTTTGCTCGCCAGTGTAATCCCGATCCCTTGAGTCTGATCAACTGGCAGCAGGCCACCCGCCAATTGTTGCATGACGCCGCCCATCGTAGTTATCCGGCCCCCGGAGAGGCCTGTCTGCTTTATCTTCTGCAGCCTAAGACTCAGGGACAGACCCGAGTGCTGCAATTAAAGGTCCTTAAGAGTCGTCATTTAAAGCGTGGCGGTTGGGGCAAAACGACCTCCTGCAAACTTGCAGATTTGATCGGATATTACAATCCGCCAGCCGGGGCCAGGCCAGTCGATAAGGAGATTGCACGTTTACTCAGCCCCGTCGATCGTTTTGGCTATACTTACGACTATAATCCGCCCCAGATTGAGGGCGATATTGGGATTTTGGTGCTGCAGCGTTTATTGGAGACTGGGCGCTGTTTTTTTGAATCGATCGAACATCCGGCCTTACGTCTCGGGCCGCCTCGGCAGACAGATTTCTTGTGGCAGGAACAGGGGGCGTTGACTCAGTTAAAAATCTGCCTTAATGAAAAGACCGATTGGGTTTTGATTCCGACCACGCCCCCCTGGTATCTGGATCGCAAAACCGACCAATGCGGCCCCCTTGAACAGGCACTTGACACCCCGCCCTGCAATCCCTGATGAACCTGCCGCCAGTGGCGAAAGAGCATTTGGCTGATCTCAGTTATTTTCTGCTCCAGCAGTTTCCGCCGAATGCCATCCCGCTGCCGGTAGAAATCGAGATGCAGCACTATGATAAGGCCCCGCAACCACAGTTGATTCTGCACGGCGTCGTGGATGCTGCAGGCAAACGCTATCATCTCGCGCGGCTGCGCTTTAACTATGGGCCTCTGAGTCTGGTGCCGCTCAAGCGAGGCGAAAAACCTTTGCAGTTGATTCAGCATCAGGATGAAACCTGGCAGATCAACCGTCATCACCCAGAGGAAGAGGCCGCACTGGAGCATATCTGTCACTATGGTCTGGTCCCTGCTCTTACTTCCTCCGACTCCCCAGAGTTGGATCTGTTTTTTGCGACTTCAAATCTGCAGGAGTCGGCACTGGCCTGGATGGATTTTCTCAAACAGGTTCCTGAGCTCGAAGCCCAGGGATGGCAGGTCGATATCGAATCCAGCTTTCAACTCAGTTTCGAGACCGCCACCGGGCTACAGGCTGAGATCTCTGAGAGCCAGATGGGTTGGTTTGAGGTCGGCCTTAATATTGAGCACGCTGGGCATAAGATTGCGCTGCTGCCGCTGTTGACCCAATGGCTCGAAAATAAAGATCCGCAACAGCCGCTGCTCCATCTGCTGGAGGGCAACCGCTGGCTGGAGATTCCGGCGACCGTGTTGGAGCCGGTGGTCAAGACCCTGGTCGAGCTCTATCAGAATCCACAGTTGAACGACCATGGCCAACTCAAACTGCCCCGTCCCCAGGCCCACGGTCTGCTGGAGCTTGAGGAACAGTTGAGTGCCATCGGTCATGAGTTTGTCTGGCAGGGGGGCAAACAGTTACGTCTGTTGGCTAAAAAGCTTAAGAATTTTCAAGGGATACAAGAGGCGCCACTGCCCAAGGGCCTAAACGCTGAACTGCGTAGCTACCAACGTCAGGGGCTCTCCTGGCTGCAGTTTCTGCGTGAATATGAGTTAAGCGGAGTGCTGGCCGATGATATGGGGCTGGGCAAAACGATTCAGGCTTTAGCGCACCTGCAATTGGAGAAGGAGGAGGGGCGGCTTGAAGACCCGGTCTTGATCATCGCGCCGACCAGTGTCATCAGTAACTGGCAGCGGGAGGCGGCACGCTTCACGCCGGAACTGAAATCTTTAGTGTTGCACGGACCGGGGCGTTCGGCCTTCTTTGATACCTTGGCCGATTACGATCTGATCATTACCAGCTATGCTCTGTTGACCCGCGACCTGGAACAACATCTGCGTTATAACTATCACAGTCTGATTCTCGATGAGGCCCAGGCGATCAAAAATCCCCGTGCCAAGAGTGCCCTGTCTGCCTGCAGTATCAAGGCGAAACATCGTCTATGTCTGACCGGTACCCCGCTTGAGAATCACTTAGGAGAACTCTGGTCACTGTTCCAATTTCTGATGCCCGGTTTTTTGAGCACTCAGAAGCGTTTCACCCAACTCTTTCGCACGCCCATCGAAAAGCATCAGGATTTTGAACGACAGCAGCAGTTGCAGCAACGGGTTGCGCCCTTTGTTTTGCGGCGCGATAAGTCGCAGGTGGTGCTGGAATTGCCACCCAAGACCCAGATGGTGCGTGAGAGTGAACTGAATCCCGCGCAGAGCAAACTCTATGAGAGCTTGCGCTTGGCGATGACCGATAAGGTGGGGAAATTACTGCAGAAAAAAGGGCTGAAGAATAGTCACATCGAAATTCTGGATGCCTTGCTTAAGTTACGACAGGTCTGCTGTGATCCCCGTTTGGTCAAGCTGGAGAGCGCGCGCAAGGTCAAGCAGTCAGCCAAACTTGAAGCCCTGCTCGCCTTACTCGATGTGTTGCTCGAAGAGGGACGGAAGATCCTGATCTTCTCTCAGTTTACCTCGATGCTCAGTCTGATTGAGGCCGAACTTCAGGAACGGCAGATCGCCTACACCAAATTGACCGGTCGCACGCGAAAACGTGATGAAGTGATCCAGATCTTTCAGAGCGGCGAGGTACCGGTTTTTCTCATCAGCCTTAAGGCCGGGGGTGTTGGTCTTAACCTGACCGCCGCCGATACGGTCATTCATTATGACCCTTGGTGGAACCCGGCGGTTGAAAATCAGGCCACGGACCGTGCTCATCGCATCGGTCAAGAGAAACCGGTCTTTGTCTACAAGTTGGTCGCCAAGGGGACGTTGGAAGAGAAAATTCTTAAATTACAAGAGAAGAAGCAGGCTCTCGCTGATGGGGTCTATAGGCAGAGCGATAAACAGGAACAGTTACCCGGCGTGAGTTCAGAAGATTTGTTGTCATTGTTGACGGCTATTGAATAGCGGTCTGGGTGATAATCAAAAAGGCGACTGCATGACCAGAATCAAGCGGACAGACGTCTTTTATGGGCATCTAAAGGTGAATTTCGCCGGTTTACGCAGAAGGGTTTGGCGTTGGAACAACTTATACAATTGATCTTGCAGGCCGGGAAAACCACCATTGATCTGGCTCTTTATGTCCTGTTGCCGGTGCTGGTCATCATGATGGCGTTGATGAAGCTGCTGGAGGCGCGCGGAGTTGTTGCGGGGTTCTCGAAAATTCTAGCTCCGGTTTTCAATCGTTTCGGTATTCCGGGGATGGGGGTGTTCGCGGCTCTGCAGTTACTCTTTGTCGGGTTTGCTGCTCCCATTGCCACCTTGCGGCTGATGGAGACCAACGGGACCTCGCGGCGTGGGATTGCCGCGACCTTAGCGATGGTTCTTGCTATGTCCCAGGCCAACGTGGTCTTTCCCATGGCGGCCATCGGGTTGGATGTGGGCGGGGTGATACTGACGTCGATTATTGGTGGTCTGGTTGCTGCCAGCACGACCTACTATCTTTTTACCCGTTCTTTGGGAGCCGATTGTATTACCGAAACCCTGGAGGTTCAGCGGGACAGTAAGACCAGCACGATCAATTTATTGATTATTGGCGGTCAAGAGGCGGTCGACATTGTGCTTAAATCGATCCCGATCATTCTGATCGCTATTTTCCTTGTTAATTTGATTCAGTACTTTGGTCTTATTCACCTGATCGAAACTTTGACAACACCGCTCTTTCACCTTTTTGGTCTCTCTTCAAACGTGGTCCTGCCGATTGTAACGAAATTTATGGCGGGTGGAACCGCAATGCTCGGGGTCTCCATGCAGTTGGTTCAAGATGGCACTCTCGATATTGGTGAGATCAATCGTCTGGCCGGACTTATGGTCAATCCCTTAGATATTGTCGGTATTGCACTCTTGATATCCGCCGGTCAAAAAACCGCCTCGGTTGTGCGACCCGCTATCGCCGGCG
>JAKIUS010000382.1 GCA_021647445.1 Geopsychrobacter sp.
AAGGAATCCGAGGAGTGCGTCTGTTGCCGGGCCTCTTGCCCGTCACGCGATGATTTTAAGGAGCCTGATTCGGGTCTACCGCTCAAGTGTGACATGTGCGAGGGCGAGGATGAACCCCTGTGCGTCAAGTGGTGCATGGTCGATGCCCTGACCTATGAGGAGCGGGAAGTCGAAATCGACGACGAAGAAGAGGCCGCGACCCCAGATGAGATCGAAGTCGGCCTTACAACCCTGATCAACAAGCATGGCATCGACAAGGTTGCGGGCATCGTCGCCCAGTTTGCCAAGGATAAAAAGTAGGCTCAGTGAAATAATTTGAGAGAATAGGTGGTCCCGTGGATACAGTAGTCCCCGAAAATGAAATCGTCGAGGTCATCAAGGAGAACGGTGGTGACTCGTTCAAGTACTGCTACCAGTGCGGCCTGTGTGATGCAGTCTGCCCCTGGAACCGGGTGCGCGATTTCAGCATGCGCAAGATCATCCGCCAGGCGACCTTCGGTCTGACCGAGATCGACCAAGAAGAGATGTGGCGCTGCACGACCTGCAAAACCTGTGTTGACCGCTGCCCGCGCGGTGTCGATCAGATTACTGCCGGAGTCGCCCTGCGTAAACTCGGTGCTGAGTATGATGTTTATCCGGGCAATGTCGCACCGGTGCAGAATGTGGTTGCCAGCCTGACCTCGGAGGGTAACTCTATCGGCGGAGAACGGGACAAACGCGCCGACTGGGCCAAGGGGCTAGCGGTCAAGCCCTATGCCGAGGGGATGGAGATCCTCTATTTCACCGGCTGCTACTTGAGCTACGATCCGCGTATGCGCGAAGTTGCGACCGCCACCGCCGCCATCTTGAACAAGGCCGGGGTTGATTTCGGTATCCTCGGCTCTAAAGAAAGCTGCTGCGGTGAAAGCATCCGCAAGACCGGCAACGAAGATCTGTTCAAGCGGCTGGCCAAAGAGAATATTAAAACCTTCATCGATCATGGCGTGAAGAAGGTGCTGGTCTCCTCGCCCCACTGCTACCACACCTTTAAAAACGAGTACCCTGAATTCATGGTCAATTTCGAGGTGGTGTTCATCTCTGAATATATCGTCGAGCTGATCAACAGCGGTCGTCTCAGCTTAAAGGGAGACTACCCAAAAAAGGTCACCTATCACGATCCCTGCTACCTGGGACGACATAACGGCATCTATGACGCTCCGCGTGAAATTTTGCGCCAGATCCCCGCCCTTGAACTGAGTGAGATGGCCGACAGTCGTGAGAACAGCCTCTGTTGCGGCGGTGGCGGTGGCCATATCTGGATGGAGACCCCCAAGGAGGATCGCTTTTCCGACCTGCGGGTCAAGCAGGCGGTAGCCGTCGGAGCCGAAGTGCTGGTGACCTCTTGTCCCTATTGCATTACCAACTTCACCGACAGCAGCCTTGACTTGGACGAGAGTGAAGCCTTGGAGATCAAGGATCTGACCGAAATCATTCAGACTCTACTTTGAGTCTGATAAAGGAATAATCATGGAAAGCAACCCAGTCGCATTACCAACGGTAGATGATTCCGCAGACAAGAACAAAGGTGATGTGCTGATCGTCGGAGGCGGCATCAGTGGCATTCAGGCCTCGCTTGATCTGGCCGATTCAGGTTTTAAGGTTTTTCTGGTCGACAAGTCCCCCTCCCTCGGCGGCAAGATGTCGCAACTCGACAAGACCTTCCCGACCAACGACTGCTCCATGTGTATCGAATCACCCAAGTTCATCGAATGTTCGCGTAATCCAAATATCGAGATCATCACCTATACCGAAGTCGACCGGGTCGAAGGCGAAGCGGGCGATTTCAAGGTCACCCTGACCAAAAAACCACGCTACATCATCGAAGACAAGTGCACCGGTTGCAACATCTGCGTCGATTACTGCCCGGTCAATATCCCCGACCCCTTCAATCAGGAGCTGTCGGTCAACAAGTCGGTACATATCTATTTCTCCCAGGCAGAACCGCTGGTCACCTACGTCGATCCCGAGACCTGCCTCTATCTGAAAGAGGAGAAGTGCCAGATCTGCGTCGGTGTCTGCAAGACCAATGCGATCGACCTGCATCAGAAGCCCGAACAGTTTCAACTCGAAGTCGGCGCGATTCTACTCGCCCCCGGCTTCGACATCTTCAACCCGAAACTGCGCGGCGATTACGGCTACGGCCGGATGAAAAACGTCGTCACCCGCCGTGAATTTGAACGCATCCTCTGTTCCACCGGTCCCTATGAAGGCGAGATTCGCCGACCTTCAGATCTTACGCACCCCAAACGGATCGCCTGGATCCAGTGCGTCGGCTCGCGTCAGGTGAAAGAGGGGGGCAACTCCTACTGTTCCGCAGTCTGCTGCACCTATACCCAGAAGCAGGTGATCCTCTCCAAGGATCATTATCCAGATCTCGATGCCACCATCTTCCATAACGATATCCGCGCCTTCGGCAAGGACTTTGAACGCTTCTACCAACGCGCCGAGAGCCTTGAGGATACGCGCTTTATCCGCAGTTATGTAACCATCGGCCGTGAGATCCCCGAGACCGATAACGTCACCATCCGCTATTCGACCTTCGATGACGGGGTCAAGGAGGAGGAGTTTGATCTGGTCGTGCTCTCTGTCGGCTTAAATCCACCCGCCGATGCGCTGAAGCTGGCGCAGATCTTCGACATCGAGCTCAACGAGCAGGGCTTTTGCAAGATCGACCCCGGCAATCCCATCGCCACCACCCGCAAGGGGGTCTTTGTCAGCGGTGCCTTTCAGGGTCCGATGGATATCCCCGAATCGGTGGTCAGCGCCAGCGGTGCCGATGCCCTCTGCGGTGAGCTGCTCAATTACCGCCGCGACAGATTAAGCCGTGAACGGCTCTACCCGCCGGAGCGGGATGTGGCGCAAGAGGAGCTCAAGATCGGCGTAGTGGTCTGCCACTGTGGGGCGAATATCGGGCGGGTGGTGAATATCCCCGAAGTCATCGAATACGCCTCGACCCTCA
>JAKIUS010000383.1 GCA_021647445.1 Geopsychrobacter sp.
GTCGTCAGAGTGCTGAAGGTTTGGTCGATATCGGTTTTGAGGGTTATGCTCTCGGCGGGTTGTCGGTCGGTGAAGAGGCGAAGGTGATGTATGAGGTCATGGAATATGCCTTGCCACTTTTACCGGAAAATAAGCCGCGTTATGTTATGGGTGTTGGTACGCCGGAGAACTTGATCGAAGGGGTGGCACGTGGTTGTGACATGTTTGATTGCGTCATGCCGACCCGCAATGCGCGCAATGGGGTGCTCTTTACGACTTTTGGTAAATTGAGTATCAAGCAGGCCCGTTTTCGTGATGATGCACAGCCGATCGATCCCGACTGTGATTGTTATGTTTGCCGTAATTACAGTCGAGCCTATTTACGGCATCTGTTTCAGAGCCGTGAAATTTTATCTTCGGTGTTAAATACGCATCATAATCTGTATTATTATCAACGCTTGATGGAGGGCGCTCGCAAGGCGATCTCTGCTGGTCAGTTTTCAGCCTTTCGAGCCGAATTTTATCGCGCTCGGCAGGGCTGATTTTTACATTAATTTGTTCGACTAACGTTTTATTAAAGGAGATAAACAAGATGGTATCTAAGGCTTTTGCCATGTCGGGAAGCGCTGGTCAGGGAGGGCAACAGGGCTATGAGGGACTGATCATGTTGGTCCTGATGTTTGCGATCTTCTACTTTTTGTTGATTCGTCCGCAACAGAAGCGGGCCAAGCAGCATCGAGAACTGGTTGGTGCCTTGAAACCAGGCAATCAGGTTATTACCGCTGGCGGCCTCCATGGTAAGGTTGCTGCGGTTGAAGAGTCGACGGTAACGGTTGAGGTGGCTACGGGCGTTAAGGTTAAACTGAGCCGTTCTTCGATTACCGAAGTTAAGGGCGACGCCTGATAACGTCTTCTTTATTGCGAAAAAATCATTGTTAAAGACGTTCGTTTGAAAGGAGTGGCGACAACTATGTCGAATAGTCTCAAGGTTCGTGGCCTGGTGGTTTTGGCCTGCCTGGTTTTGGCTCTGTTTGCTCTTGCGCCGACTGTCATGCACGACAGTCTCCCCGCTTGGTGGCAGAATTCTGTTGATCCGATTCATCGTGGACTTGACCTGCAAGGGGGGATGCACCTGGTCCTCGGGGTTGATGTCGACAAGGCCGTGGAGAGTCGTGTCGATTCGCTTATTGATCAGGTGGATTCATTATTGCGTGAAAAGGATATCGTTTTTAAGCGGATTGAGCGGCGCCAAGGCGATCGACTGGTTATCGTGGTTTATGATGAGGCGGCCGGAGCTCAGGTGGACAGCTTGATGAGCGAGAGTTTTCCAAATCTCGAAGGCGAAACCTTGCCTGTCAGCGGTGGCTATATTGAAAAACATTATCGCCTGAGCGATAAAGAAGCCGCAAATATTGCTGACTATGCGGTTCGACAGGCTCTTGAGACCATGCGTAACCGGGTCGATGAGTTCGGGGTCAGTGAGCCGACCTTGCAACGTCAGAGTGGTAACCGCATCCTTATTCAGCTACCGGGAATCAAGGATCCAGAGCGTGCTATCGCGCTGATCGGAAAAACGGCACGCCTTGAGTTTAAAATGGTTGCTGAAAATGTCGATGTCGCCGAGGCGGTCAAGGGCAACCTTCCCGCAGGTACGCAACTGCTTTATGAGCGCGATACCAACAAGCGTTCTGGTACTGTCACCGAAAAGCCGATCGTGGTCTATACTAAGACCGAACTGACCGGCGATCTCCTTGCAGACGCCAACGTGCGTATCGACACAAGATATAACGAACCCTACGTTTCCATCGATTTTAACCGCGTTGGAGCAAAGCGTTTCGATCAGATTACCGCGGCCAATGTTGGCAAGCGGATGGCGATTGTGCTGGACGATACGGTTTACTCGGCACCGGTTATCCGCGAGCGAATTTCAGGCGGAAGTGCGCAGGTCTCGGGGTCTTTTACTTCGCAGGAAGCGACCGATCTGGCGATCGTGTTGCGTGCAGGTTCATTGCCCGCACCGGTTCATATCCTCGAGAACCGGACTGTTGGTCCCTCTTTGGGAAATGATTCAATAACGAAGGGGATCAAATCAATCATCGTTGGCAGCCTGCTGGTTGTTGGTGCCATGGTTCTTTATTACAACCTTTCAGGCCTGGTTGCGGTTGTCGCCCTGATTTTGAATGTTGTATTTATCTCCGCGATGCTCTCTCTGTTTGGAGCGACCCTGACTCTGCCGGGTATCGCCGGTATTGTATTGACGGTCGGGATGGCGGTTGATGCCAACGTGCTGATTTTTGAACGTATCCGCGAGGAGTTGCGCCTCGGCAAGGCACCAAAAGTAGCGCTTGATCTGGGGTACGCTAAAGCGTTTATGACGATCATGGATGCTAATCTCACTACCTTGCTGGCGGCACTGGTTCTGTTTCAGTTCGGAACCGGCCCGGTCAAGGGATTTGCAGTGACTCTGTCGATCGGCATTGTGGCTTCACTCTTTACCGCGATTTTCGTCTCAAGAGTGATCTTTGACTTTTTCCTGAACCGTCGGCAAGTTCGTCGGCTGAGCATTTAAGGGAGGTTCCGGAAATGCAAATAATCAAACCGGATACCAATATCGATTTTATCGGTAAGCGTACCATCGCCTTGGCAGTTTCATTGATATTGATCGGCATTGGCCTTGTTTCTTTGATCAGCAAGGGTGGCCCCGATTACGGGATCGACTTCGCTGGCGGGACTCTGGTCCAAGTGCGCTTCACGGACGGGACTGATGCGGCCAAGATCAAGGAAGCCCTCAAGGGGATGAATGTCGGTACTCTCGTCGTTCAGCAGTTTGGTGACGACAAGAACGAATTCATGATCCGCATGGAGAACACCTCGGCTGAACTTAAGGGTTTGGCGCGTGAGGTCGGGGCTCATCTCTCAGAGACTTACGGGGTTGATAAAGTCGATGTGCGACGAACCGAGATGGTCGGTCCACAGGTCGGCAGCGATCTGCGGATCAAGGGCCTTAAGGCGA
>JAKIUS010000384.1 GCA_021647445.1 Geopsychrobacter sp.
CCGTCAGAGTGGGCGCAAGGGACGCTTCATCGCCATCAACTGCGCCGCGCTGCCAGCATCCCTGCTCGAGAGTGAACTCTTCGGTCATATTAAGGGTGCCTTTACCGATGCCCGCCAAGATCGACGCGGCCTGTTCGTTGAAGCCGATGGCGGCACTCTGTTTCTCGACGAGATCGCCGAGCTCCCCCTCGCTCTGCAACCGAAGCTGCTGCGTCTCCTCGAAGAACGTCGCGTGCGTCCCCTGGGAGGCAGCGCGGAGATTGACTGTAATGTGCGAATTCTAGCCGCCAGCCATCGCGACCTGAGCAAAGCCGTTGGTGAGGGTCTCTTCCGTGATGACCTCTTCTACCGCCTCAATGTGATTGACCTGCAGCTGCCAACACTGGCTGCGCGGGGCAACGATATACTGCTGCTAGCCGACCGCTTCATCCACGAGCTGGCCCCAAGATTCAACAAACAGGTCGAAGGCCTCTCCGCGCCAGTGGCCGCACGCCTGCTCGCCTGGCACTGGCCGGGCAATATCCGCGAACTGCGCAACGTCATCGAACGAGCGTTGGCGCTCTGCCGACACGACCAGATCACTATTGAAGACCTGCCGGAAAACCTGCAACAGACAAGACCGACCCAGAGCGCCCCTGACACCGACGGTCCACTGACCCTAGCCGAAGCGGAAGCGGCGACAATTTCCCGAGCCATGACGCAGAGCGGAGGGAATCAAACCCTGGCCGCCAGAATCCTCGGCATCGACCGCAAGACCCTCTACCGCAAGCTTAACTCCTGACTATTGGAATGCCGCTACACCTCTGGCATGTCATCTGACCACTCACCAACTCGGGGCATTCTGCCCCACGGGGGCAAAGTGCCCCAGCATCCATCCGCTTTAACTCACTGATTTTACACGTTTCTAACTCGGCATGCTTCCTGCGAATAAGAGACAGCACCCTCTTTCAAGGAGCCTTACCGTGACCAAACCAACGACCGACTCACAACGTCCACCCTGCGTCTTGATCGCCGAAGATGATCAGGACTTACGTGAATTACTCTCATTCGCCCTGCACCGCGCCGGTTTCTCGGTCGCTAGTTGCAACAATGGCCTGCGCCTGCTTGAGTTGCTTGAAAATGGCATTGATGATGCCTCAACCGCTGCCGATATCGTAATTACCGACCTGCGCATGCCGGCCTTAACTGGCCTTGAAGTGCTTGAGGCCCTGTTTGATCGCCCAGAACGACCGCCGGTGATCTGCATGACCGCCTTCGGCGACCCGAAAACTCACCAAGCAGCGATCCGCTTCGGCGCTACTCACACCATCGACAAACCCTTCGACATCGATGAGATGATCGAGCTTGTGTGGGCGGTTTACAACTACCAAACCAAAGACAAGGAGTAACCTCAAATGAAAACGCTGAAAACCAGATCGCTGATGTTTCTGCTCCTCACCCTCACCGGTGTCAGCCTGATGCTACCGCCGGATGCTCTGGCACAAAAAGCGGGCATTGAAAGTCTGCGCCAGACCGGGATGGCCTTTCGCGCGGTCGCTAAAAAGGTCTCCCCAGCGGTCGTTTTTATCAAAGTCGAAAAAGAGGTCGAAGCCAAACAGGGTGGCAATCCTTTTAACTCTCCATTCGGCGAGGAATTTTTCCGCCGTTTCTTTGGCCAGCCTCCGCAACAGAACCCGCACCAGCAACCACGACAACAGCCGAAACACAGGTCTATGGGCCAGGGCAGCGGTTTTATCCTCTCACCCGACGGCTATATCATGACCAATAACCATGTGGTCGAAGGTGCGGACAGGGTCACCGTTACCCTGCTCGATGGTCGCGAATACAAGGCCGATATCATCGGCACCGATCCACCGACCGACGTGGCGATCATCAAAATTGATGAGACCGACCTGCCTTTCCTACGCACCAGTGATTCAGACAAGCTGGAAATGGGAGACTGGGTGCTGGCCTTTGGCAACCCCTTCGGTCTCTCACACACCCTGACCGCCGGTATCGTCAGCGCCAAAGGTCGCAGCGGCATGGGCTTGAACGAGTATGAAAACTTCATCCAGACCGACGCGGCGATCAACCCCGGCAACTCGGGTGGCCCACTGGTCGATCTTGACGGCAAGGTGGTCGGCATGAACACCGCAATCTTCAGTCGCAGCGGCGGCTACATGGGGATCGGCTTTGCCATTCCGATCAACATGGCGCAGCGGATTCGTGAGCAGTTGATCAAAAGCGGCAACGTCACCCGTGGGCGACTCGGGGTTTATATCCAGGATATGACGCCTGATCTTGCCGAATCCTTCGATCTGGAGAGGGGCGATGGCATTCTGGTCGCCCAGGTAATGGAAGATTCCCCCGCCGCAGAGGCCGGTCTTAAACAGGGCGACCTGATCCTTAAATTGAATGGCAAAAAGGTCGGCAAAGTCGCCGATTTCCGCAACAAGATCTCTTTTACCCTGCCTGATACCAAGGTCAAACTGCTGATCCTGCGCAACGGCAAGCAGAAAACCATCACCGCCAAGATCAGCCGACTTGAAACCGACAAGAATGGCCGTCCAGCCGCCACCAGCAAATTGTCAAAAATCGGTTTAAGCCTGCAGGAATTGACCAACGATCTGGCCGATAAGTTTGACTATCAGGGTCAAAGTGGCGTGTTGGTCACCGCAGTCGATCCGGGCTCGGCCGCCGATCGCGCCGGGATAAAACGCGGAGACCTGATTCAAGAAATCAATCGGGCTGCAGTTAAAACCCCCGCAGATGTGCGCCAGGCGGTCGAACAGAACCGCCGCAGTTCTCTGTTGCTGCTGGTCCGCCAGGGTGAAGCGACACGCTATCTGGCCATAAAGCTCGACGAATAACCCACTTCTGAATGGCCGCTCCTCCCCTGAGTTTTCTCTTTGGAGGAGCGGCCTACGCCAGCCGTTTTTTTCTGGAAATCCCCTCAGCTGGAGAGTATTATCTGCAGTTGTGAAAATATTCCCCACCATAACCGCTTACCT
>JAKIUS010000385.1 GCA_021647445.1 Geopsychrobacter sp.
GGAGAAGGGAGCAGGTCTAAATCAACAAAGAGTTCCGCCGCTATGGCAGAGACCACATTCACCCCATCGCGTTGCCAGAGCCCGGCAATCCCCTGCGTACAACCATCAACTCTCAATGCTTCTATCAGTTGACGAACGGTTGAAAACCCTTCCCCCTGGCAGACATAATCGACAGCACTTTCTTCCAGAGTTCGTTTCGGTAAAGCCGATGGATGTAGCCCGTGCAGCAGAGTCTTTATTTGCGGGTTCAATTGACTGAGTTCCCGGATAATTTCCTCGGCGCCACTCATGTTCATGGTCGATGCTGAAGGATTGGTCCCGGAAACGGAAATCACCGCCAACCTGGGCTTGAGCTCGTTGATCCGTTGCGCCGTTTCAACAAAGCTTAAATGCTCGATTTCAGCATCCAGCAACTCGACTCCAACCCTCTGTTGGCGTAGATAACCGGCCAACAACGCCGACCAGAGTGGTGGTTCATAAGCCGTTAAATTATAAGCATCCAACTCGCCGTAAAGCTGCTTCTGGTTACCGGGTTTGACGATCAATATATCCATCTTAAACAACTACCTTATGGCGGCCCAAGATAGCTTGAGCACGAACCGCAATCGCTTCTGCATCTGGAGCCAGATTCTGATAGGGCGGGCAAAGGCATTTAGTTTCATCCTGCAAACCAAAAGCATTTACCGGAAGTCCGGTTGCCGCGGTCAACTCGCAGGCCACCGCTTGGGACGCGCCACAAATCTCATACCCGGAATCCACGACCAATCCACGCCCACTGGAACGCAAGGGTGCCAACTCCCGCTCTCCTAGCGCCAACGGTTTCAGCCTAGCCAGATGTACGATATTGACAAGAATACCCTGCGCGGCCAACAGTTCAGCGGCGCAAGCGACTTCAAACCGTGGCGAAGCGATCGCATAAATCGTCAAGCTGGCCTGCGGGTCGAGAAGATCAAATAATTCTTCGCTACGTGCGAAACTCAAGCGATACTCGCTAGCCAACAATGGATCATCATGGGTCATAAAATCATCCCAGCACTGTTGATATTCGCCAGGAGTCATCGGGGCCCAGACTCGAAACCCTGGGAAATGCATAAAAAGGCTGTGAAGGGCCCCTGAATGAACAGGGCCTAGGCCATCTGACGCAATTGCCCGAACAAAGACTGGCGCCGTCTTGCCGTGTAGAGTTTTACACTTGGCGGCATAATTGATGAGAGGGCTGCCGTTAAGCATCAAGAAGTCCTGAAAGCGAACAACAAAAATGGGGCGTCTTCCAACCATTGCTGCCCCAACTGCGAAGCCCGCACCTGCGACATCGGTCATCGGCAACTCAACGATTCCTTGACAGTCGGGAACAGTTCCATTAACCCAGCCGACGGCAGATATTGATTGCCCAAGCAGCATCCCGTGGTTCTTTTCAAGATGCGTCCGAGTAATCTCCTTTATCGTTTCAGCAAGAGTTTTCTGTCCCATACAATCTCCATTTCATGCTGCGCCATAATTTCGGTCTCCGCAGCCTGGCTTTCTAGCCCCAATGCCTTCAATTCATTTCTGACCAGTTGCAGACGATCCCATTCTGGTGCACCATCATCGCCTGCTCCGACATGCCAATAGCTACGACAGACCCGGCAGTTCAGCAATGCGGGTTGCTGGCCGATCAGACCTTGCCCTGCCTGCAGTAATGCCCAAGGGTCGTCAGCCAGATCGACTGCTGGCAGTCCGAAAGATTCAGCCACCGCACGAATGCTCCAATTACGGCGCACCTCCGTTGGAGTCAAGATAGACAGATCGTTATCGACGCAGACAAACAGAATCGGCAGCTTGTGTGTTGCGGCAAACCCGAGCGACGGCGGTAGATAGTCCTCTTCGGCCGAACCGTCGCCAAACACACAGAGGGTCTGCTTCTTATTACCGAGAGCCGCACCGACTCCCTGTGGCACGTTTTCACCGATCAACCCATGATGGCCATACATGTTGATGCCATTTCCATGATATTGAAGGCAGTTTGAGCCCGCGCGCCCCTGACTTGTGCCGCTCTCACGACCGAGCAGTTCATCGCGCAGTCGTTCCGGGGAACCCCCGATGCAAAGATAGAGGTCGTGGGCGCGATGTTGGGCAAAGATCTGGCAATCCTCTAATAACAAAGAAGGTGCTGCGGCCAGCGCTTCTGGCCCCGAAGAGAGGTAGACCGGGTAGCTCAGCTCCTTCTTGTTAATCGCATCGACAATCCCGGCCTCAAAATAACGCACCCGGCTCATTCTGTGGAAAAGCTGCAAAGAGATTTCCGCAGAAAACTGCCCGGAAACACCGACTGGGACATTCAATCGTTCTGAACGCATCACAGATCCTTATCCGCTGAGTTGGTCTTTAAACAGTTCGGTTAAAGCCGGAATGCCGGCAACAATTAAATCTGCTTGTGCCAGGTCATCGCTCGACAATGTCGAACAGATGGCAACGCAGAACATTTCGGCGGCCTTGGCTGACTGGACTCCGAGTGGTGCATTTTCTACTACCAGGCAATCGTTTGGAGCAACACCAAGCAGTTCGGCCGCTTTTTGATAAGGCTCCGGAGATGGTTTGGGATTGAACACCTGATCACCAGTCACTAGAGCAGAAAAACATTCACGCAGTTCCGGGGGAAGAGTTCGTCGCAAACGTTCAGTCCCGGCTCCAGTCACCAGAGCGAGGGGATAATGTTGTTTCAGTAATTGGATCAGCTCTTTTGCTCCTGAATAAAGAGCGAAATGGTTATCACTCAGGTAATTCGCTTCTTTGAGTTTTACCAGTTCAGCCGCAGCACAGATTTCATGACCGTTTTTTTCGAGGATGGTTTCGGCAAGGCGCTTGGTATTCAATCCTTCGAATTGATAGTACTCTCGCTCTTCCAGGGTAATTTCGATTGTCGCAAACGCTTTATCCCAAGCACGATAATTGTCTTCCATCGTACGCCCGAGAACGCCATCAAAATCAAAAAGAATGGCCCGGAAAT
>JAKIUS010000386.1 GCA_021647445.1 Geopsychrobacter sp.
CACAAACCGCCTCGACTTCATGGAGAATATGGGTCGAAATCAGCAGGGTCGCCTGCTCTCCAAGGCCCTTGATCAGACCACGCATATGCTCGATCTGTCCGGGATCGAGGCCGTTGGTCGGTTCATCGAGAATCAGGATTTCTGGATTATGCAGCAACGCCTGAGCAACGCCGACGCGCTGACGATAACCACGTGACAGGGTCCCAATGATTGCCTGGGCCTTCTCACCCAGGTCGGCGCGTTCTATAGCGCTCCGCACCGCATCCGGGCGCTGATCGGGTCCAATTCTGCGCAAGTTGGCCGTAAAATCCAGAAAATCAACAACCGACATCTCGGGGTAAACCGGACAGTTTTCCGGTAGATAGCCAATATGACTCTGCCCTCTTGACGGATTATTTGCCAGCTCTTCACCAGCGATCAACACACGACCGGCACTCGGTTCAATGAAACCGGTCAACATCTTCATGATGGTCGATTTACCGGCACCGTTATGCCCAAGAAGACCGACAATTTCGCCACGACCGATATTAAAGGAGACATCATCGACCGCAAGAAAATCACCATATTTTCGACTGATTCGCTCAACGCTAATCATCTTTTGTCCTTTCACAAACAAAGAAAAAACACCACGCACAAAAAAATGAATGACCAAAGGGATGTAAGAATCTCTTATGGCGCGCAGCTCAAAACTGATTTTTCGTCGGTACGTTTACCGACCAGCAGATTTTTTCTCAGGAAAAAGACGAAACAGGCGGGGGGCGTGACAGATAGGGAAGAGAAATTTCACTGACCGAGCGCTGAAGCCAGAGGGGTGCGAGGGGCAAGGGCAGAGAGGATTCATTCGCCCGCGAGACTTCGGGGATAGAGGTCTGAAGGAGATCGGAACAATCGTCCGGATCACAGGCCGAGGCCAGATCGTTGACAGGCAGAGAGCTGTGCTGTGCTTGAGAAATTTCAGAAAGAAAAGAGAAGTGTTGAAAGGGGGACGCAAGCTGAACCTGCGCACCCAACAGGCTAAAGAAAATCAGCAGCCAGAAGCCCTGTTTGTGCAGAAATTGAAGAAACTTTATTTCCATTATCATCCATACCTGAATTTTATATCAGCAGGCTAAGACTGTTTTATTGTAACTCAGCAGGATCGGTTCGCAGCCCCCATCTCGAAAGATGCTGAATAATTACTTTTATCTACACCCAGTTTCAGCCCGAGTCAAGAGCCAGATTAAAATCAGGGGATCAGCGGTCGCCCAGTACGCCTCTGCAGTTCTTCGATCCGGGCGATCCCGGCCTGCGCGGCGGCAATAATTGTCGAACTGGTAGTGATATCGAGGGCTGACAGCAGATAATGATAGGCGCTCATGGCATAACGTGGCTGTTGCAGAAGGATGTTGCCGGCCGCAAGGTAGGCACGATCGAGCCCGACACTATTGGGACGTTCGGCGATAAAACGCCTGAAGACCTTGAGAGCGGCTTTGTTCTCTCCTCGTTCCAGCAAATAATCTCCCAACAGCAGAGCTGTTTCCGCAGGAACGGCTTTGCGTTCAGTGGACTGCTCCAAGGCGAGATAACAACGACTGGCAGCAGCTAATTCACCGGCAGCAACCGCTTGGGGGATCGACTGCGGAGAACAGGGGGTCTCTTTGCTCCATTGAGCGGCTTTTTTAAATGGATTGGTAAAGTGGACGCGATCGGCGACAAAGACCAGTCCGAGCCCGGCGAGAAAACCACCGATATGGGCACCGTGGGCGACGCCACCACCACTTACACCGAAGGCGAGAAACGGCAGCAGGTTATCGATCAGCAGATAAAATCCGAGCACCCAGCGCGCCGGAATCATCAATGAGGTCATGATGAAGGGGAAGAGAAAAATGAAGATTTTCACACGATTGCGCGGAAACCAGAGAAAATAACAGCCCATCACCCCTGAGATGGCCCCGGACGCACCGATCAAAGGGACATTCGAACCCGGCACAAACAGACCAAAGAAGAGGGTCGCGCAGACACCGAAAAAAAGGTAGGCACAGAGGTATCGAAACGGGCCAAGACGATGCTCGACATTAGCACCAAAGATGTAGAGAAAGAGCATATTACCCGCAAGGTGCAAGAACCCGGCGTGCAAAAATATTGAACTGAAGAGGCTGACAAGATCAAAGTTCGCCGGTCTGAAACCGTAACGAAAGATGGTTAAGTCGTAGGCGGTCAACTGGTCACGGATGGCACTAACCGGGATCGGTCCCTGCACCCCGATCATGCGCAGGTAATCGGCCAGCAACGGATCGTCCAAAGCGGGTGGACGCAGCCCGAGCGGCAGGGTTACAACGAGATAAATGGCCACATTCAAGCCGATCAACAGCCAGGTGACTCGTGGGGTTGATCCGGCATTAGGGGAATCGGCGATAGGTAAAAACATAAGATCTTCAGTCGTGGTCGGAGAAGAACAGGAACCCCTGCAAAGGATACGCGATCACTGTCGTCAACAAAAAAGTAAAAACCTGTTCGCTATTATAACACTGGTTGCCCACAACAGCATTTTGAGATATCTTCCGCGCATAAGGAGGATCCATGCACAGTCTTAGTATGAAAAATTCAGACAAGGTTTATAGCGTCGGTAAAATCGTCTGCGTGGCACGCAACTACCTGGAGCATATCCGTGAACTGGCCAACGAGGTCCCAGAACGGGCCGTCCTGTTCTGTAAACCGGCCACCAGCATCATCGCCGATGGTGAGTCAATCGTCATCCCGCCCTACTCCAACGACTGCCATCATGAACTTGAATTAGCTCTCTTGATCGGCAAGACCGGTAAGCAGATCCCCGAGCATGAAGCGATGAATTATATCGCGGGCTACGGGGTTGCGCTCGATATGACCCTGCGTGATATCCAAGGCGAGCTGAAGTCCAAGGGACTGCCCTGGGAGATCGCTAAGGGCTTTGATACCTCATGTCCCCTCTCAACTTTTGTTGCCGCTGAGGGGGTCGCAGATCCTCAAA
>JAKIUS010000387.1 GCA_021647445.1 Geopsychrobacter sp.
CTCTAACGCGCGCTGCGGCCCTGGTCGGCTCGACAGTGAATCAATTCCTTGTTCAATCTGCACTAGAGCGGGCGCAGAACGTGATCGAAGAGCAAGATATCATTCGATTAAGCGCGGAAGACGCAGAGAAGTTTTTTAATGCGATTGAGAATCCGCCGCCGCCGAACGAAAAACTTGTGGCCGCTTTTCGCGCACACAGAGAGCGGCTCTAAATGTTACAAATTCTACTTCTTACGCGACAGCACAACCGCGAGGCGTTTTATTGTGGCGAACAAGAACTCGATGAATATCTGAAAAAGACTGCACGTCAACATAATGAAAAAGGCATCTCACGGACTTTTGTCCTGGTTGACACTGAGAAGTCTGCAAGAATCTTGGGGTTTTTCACTCTGGCGGGCTGCGAAATCGTAACGGCTGACCTGCCGCCGAAATACGCCAAGAGATACCCGAACAAGGCACCGACAGCCAGGCTGGCTCGTCTGGCAGTTTCCGTCGACCGACAAAGAAAAGGCCTCGGCGGTATAATGATGGTTGAGGCAATGCGGCGCACGCTGTCCGTATCAGAAAACATCGGCATTATCGGATTTTTCGTGGATGCTAAAAATCAAGGTGCCCGTCAATACTACGAGCAATATGACTTCATTCCCCTGCCCGAAACCCCACTCACACTCTTTTTGCCGCTAGTCACCTTGGTGTCGGCGGTGGAGGTGCTCGGCAAATAATAATACCTCTACTCTTCTCATTTTCTAGGGATTTTGAGATTTTATGTGCTGCGTCGTGGCTTAACTCAATGCGTGCTGGTCTACGTAGCTTTTGATCGCAGAGATGTCAGCGGGCATGGTTTTGAGTCGCTTGTCGCGTTTGTCGATGCCTTGAAAGGCTGGCGGTAGTTCGGGGTATTTATCACAGGCCTGATGGACGGCATCACCAAACTTGGCCGGATGGGCCGTTGCCAGGCAGATTAACGGGCAATCGCCGGAACGGACTTGCTTGCCGGCCTGAACCCCAATCGCGGTGTGTGGATCGAGGATATAGTCGGTGGTGCGCGCGAATTCGCCGATGGTCGCAAGGGTCTCGGTATCGTTGATAGTCGCCGCAGAGAAGATCTGTTGCGCTTGGCTGAGCTCCTGTGCCGAAACTGGCAGCACACCATCCCGGGTGAAGGTTTCTAGCGCCTTGCAGACCCGTTCTGCATCCTGATCGTAAAGGTAGAAGAGGTAACGCTCGAAATTACTGGCAACTTGGATATCCATTGACGGGGAGAGGCTGTGGTTGACCTTGGCCGCAGAGTAGTCACCGTCATTGACGAAACGGCTGAGGATATTATTGCCGTTGGTGGCCAGAATCAGCTTCTTGATCGGTAGTCCCATCTCTTTTGCGATGTAACCGGCGAATATATCGCCAAAGTTGCCGGTCGGCACCGAAAATTCAACCTCACGACAGCCGGTCTGTTTTTGAACCTGGAAAAATGCATAAAAGTAATAAACGACCTGAGCCATTACGCGCGCCCAGTTAATCGAGTTGACTGCGCCTAAGGCATGTTTCTGTTTGTAGTCGAGGTCGCCGAAGATCTCTTTGACAATTGCTTGTGCGTCATCGAAGGTTCCTTCAATGGCAATATTGAATACATTAGCGTCGGTCACCGTGGTCATCTGCATCTCCTGAATAGGGGATACCTTTCCCTTGGGATGCAGGATGAAGATATTGATCCCCTTTTTGCCCCGAACGCCGTAGATCGCTGCGCTGCCGGTGTCGCCGCTGGTTGCGCCGATGATGTTCATATGGGCATCGGTTTTTTCGAGCAGGTATTCAAAAAGATTGCCGAGCAGTTGCAGGGCGACATCCTTAAACGCCAAGGTCGGACCGTGAAAGAGCTCAAGGATAAACAGATCATCTTTGGCGATAACCGGTGTAACCTCAGGATGCTCAAACGAAGCGTAAGAACGTTCGATCAAACCTTTAAGGTCTGCCGCAGGAATATCATCGATATAATACGAGAGAACTTTAAATGCGAGCTGCGCATAGGGGAGGTCGGCCATGGCTTTAAGCTCGGCGCTAGACAGGACGGGGATCGATTCCGGTAACAGGAGACCGCCATCATCGGCAAGGCCCTTTGACATCGAAATGAAAGATACATGTCTTCTCTATTACGGAACTCGAACTGGGCTGAACGGAAGACAGTTCGGCTACCGATTGCCCGCAATCTGGGCATTTCGGGAACCTATGTCGCGACAAAAGACGTTGTTCAGCCGTCCTATAAGGGATGGGCAAGCCAGCTCATTGGGGCCACGATCGGAGTCACACCATGAATCGAATACTGAGCGGAGCCGTTCTGGGCGCACTGGCTGTTGCCGTGTTTGGCCTGTGGACCAACATTGTCTCCTTGCAGTTCCCCTGGACGCCTGACATTGACTTCACCGAGGTTGACGTACAACTCACCTTGCCCGAAGAGGCCAAGATCACCGCCATCGAGCCGATCACATTGGATTGTCGGGCCCGAGTCCACGCCCTTGTCCCGGTGGAGGGGCGACGCGAGCACAGCGCCTTTGGACGGGTCTATCGAACGGACACCCTGACCATGGAGGCGATTGGTGATGTTGACACCTGCATCGAAGGCTCCTCGGCACAGGTCCAGTACAACAGCGATGGGACAACCGACGTCACGATCGCTGGTGAGGACATTGTCTTTGTCCGTCCTCGTGTTGATGCCGTGAAGACTGCGGATTCGGTCCATGTCAATAAGGGACTGGTTGGACGTTGGACCGATGTCTTCCCCTGGGTTGACACTGACCTTGGCCTGACTCCCCTGTCCTATGCTTATGCCCAGAACGTGATCGGCGGTAGTGAGTGCATGCAGGCGGCCTACACCGTCACCGAAGGCATCCTGATTGACGCCTACACCGAGCAGTTCATTGCCAACGGTGCTGACCCGCCGAAGCTGACCGTCACCATCGACGGAGCACCAAAC